>CAMFQH010000024.1:0-13662 GCA_945980025.1 uncultured Lactobacillus sp. | reverse complement strand
GATCAGCCTCGGTCTCGTGGGCTCGGAGATGTGTATAAGAGACAGGTGAAAATAGTGAATGATTATTATGATTCAGAATATCAAAAACTTCTTCTTGATATAATTACTAAATATTTATATAAAGTAACAGCAATAGATATATGTTATTTATTACTTCTCTATGAAGACTGCCTTCATTTATAAATATAAGACCTTAATACAAGAATAGCAAATAAAAGGCTTTCATACATTGTTATGTTATTAAACTATAATAAAAGCCAAATCTACTAAGGATTTGGCTTTTGTTTTAATTTTGTTTTTCTCTTTTTCTTTGCCACTTAGCAATTAATGGTAAGAGCACACCTAAACCGATCATCAAAAGCGGTTCAACAATATTTAAGATTAACATATGCCACCAAGTAGATGATCCTGCTTTAGCATCGATTGGCACGATCCCAAAGGTTGCTCCGGTAACAGTAATGATTAAACACCACCAGCCGACAATAACAGCAAATGTTTTATTCTTAATGAAAACATATTGAGATGGGAATTTTTCTGGGTGAAGTCTAATTTTAATAAATGCCCAGAAGAGTAATCCAGTAACGTACGGAGAAACAATTCCGTTTAAGTTTAATAACTGATTAAAAATATCATTCACTGAAGGAAGAGTAGCACTCAAAAATAGAAGTACAGAACAAATTCCCGTTGTTAACCAATATCCGTTGATTGGTAAGCCATTCTTATCAGTTTTAGTTAATTGTTTTGGTAAGTATTTTTTGGCAGTATCTGATAAGAAAATTCTAGCACCACCATCAACTAAAACAGCTAGTTGGGCTAGCATATAAAGAGCTTGGGTAATGATGAAAGTGTATAAGAAAAATTTCCCCATACCGAATTTTTCACCCATGGCTTGGAAGGCATAATAAGAACCATTCATCTTTAAGTCGTCAGGTAAGTGATGTGCATTAAAGAAGACGCCTAGTGCAAATGAACCAAAGATGGTTAGAAAACCTGTCATGATTGCTAGCATGTACATTGCTTTAGGAAAGTTTCTAGGTCCATCTTTCATCTCAGTAACATAAGGAGCAACAAATTCAGCCCCGTTCATGGCAAAAATTAATAATCCTAGTGACATTAGGAATTTCATATCAAAAGTTGGTAAGAAATTCTTGAAGTGGAAGGGTTGAGTAGCAATTCTGCGGCCTTCACCCAAATATACGATAGTCATAATTACAAAAAGAATGGTCATGATAAACATGGCACCACCACCGATGATAGATAACCATTGTAGCGAGTTAGCAAATCGGTGTTGGAAAAAGATAAAGATGACAAAAATAATTGCCGTAAATAAAGCAAAAGCCCAATTACTCATTTCCTTGTCATTTAATGCATGTCCTTTAAAAAGCCACGCAAAAGAAACAACTGTTGAATTAGCTACATCAACTAAATATGGTAGTGAAACTACCCAGTAGCACCAAGCAGTAATATATCCCATTCGATCGCCAGAGGTGTGTCTTAACCAAGAAGATAAGCCTCCGCCATCATCTGAAAAAGTAGCTCCTAGTTGTCCGACGATTAATTCGTATGGAACTACAAATAGAATTAACAGTAATATCCAGTCACTAACTACAGCTAATCCTTGATTTTGAAAGTTATAGATAATGTCATCAAAACCAATAACTGTAACAAAGTCCATTAAGGCAATCACGGGCCAAGTTAGTTTTTTACGTTTTTGTGCCTCATCAAAAGTATCCAAAAATATTTTCCCCCTAAAAATCCTATACTATTATCATTTATCTAAATTTAGGAGGTGGGTTGAAGAAGTAGCTTCCCTGCATTCTGTACCTCATTTCATATTTTATTTATAATCACGATTTCTATTATACAAGAAGAAAAGATAAAAAAATTGAAAAACAAGCTTTACTTTTTTACACGGTGTCTGTATTATATAGTGTAACAGGTAAGTAATACACTATAACGAAAAGAGGAGCCAAAATGAGTGAAGTAGTTCAAGTTCAAAATATTACTAAGACTTATGGTAAAAAAGGTGAAAAACAATACCAAGCTTTAAAGGGCGTCAGCTTTGATGTGGAACGTGGTGAATTTGTTGGAATCATGGGTGCATCTGGGTCTGGTAAAACCACTTTGTTAAATATTTTATCTACATTAGATCAACCTACAACTGGAAATGTATACATTAATGGTCGCGATATTACTGGCTTAAATAAAAATCAAATGGCAGACTTTCGCGGTCAAGAAATTGGGTTTATTTTTCAAGATTTTAACCTATTAGAAAATCTAACAAATCGTGAAAATATTGCTCTTCCTCTTTCGCTTCAAAATGTAAAGAGCAGTCAGATTAATCCTAAAGTGGATAAAATTGCTAAGCGACTAGGAATTGATCATATTTTAAATAAATATCCAGCAGAAATCTCTGGTGGACAAAAACAACGTGTTGCAGCAGCGCGTGCATTAGTTCATGAACCAGCTATTCTTTATGGAGATGAACCAACTGGGGCACTTGATTCAAAGAGTGCTACTGAATTACTTGAAACAATGAAAGGTCTAAATGAAAATGATAGAGTTTCTATTTTAATGGTTACTCACGATCCATATTCCGCTTCATATGCTAGTCGAATTCTTTTCATTAAAGATGGTAAGATCGGAAAAGAAATTAAAAAAGATGGTAAAAGTAGAGAAGAATTTTATCAAGAAATTATTGCAGAATTAGGTAGACGTTAAGAATAGAAAGGAAATAATTATGCTTTGGAAATTATCATTAACCGGGATTAAAAGCCGGTTCAAAGACTATTTAGTTCTTTTTTCAGGCTTAACTTTTGCTAGTGCGATCTTTTATATGTTCATGACTCTAGCTACAAACCCAGCTTTCTTAAAGGGTTCACTAAGCATTGCTTTTAAAATTACCCAAATTGTTTTTGGTTTTGGAATTGCATTACTTTCTATTATTACTTTTGTCTATATTGTATATGCCAATAGTTTTTTGCTTAGTATGAGACAAAAAGACTATGGGATGTATATGATGCTAGGAGCTAGAACAAGTAAAATTGGAAGATTAATCTTTACCGAAACTCTTGTTGTTGGCTTGCTAGCTACCTTATTGGGTACAGTCTTAGGGGTTGGATTAACACAGGGAGTTTCCAGTGTGTTGATTTCTCAGCTAGGATTGCAAATTCATAAATTTGTTGGTTTTTACTTACCAGCCTTACTTTGGACAATAGCTTTCTTTGCGATTCTGTTCTTCCTAGCAGCTTTTTGGAATCGTCATAAATTAGTTAAGTCAAACGTGATTAACTTACTTCATGAAGATCAAAAACCGGTTAAATTACATAGAAATAAATTATGGAAATTTATTGAAGCAATTTTAGGAATTGCGTTACTTGCTGTTGGTTACTGGGCAATGATGCATGCAGCAAAATTAGGAACAAAAACTATTCCAATAGCTTTCTTTACAATTGTTTTTGGTTCTTACTTTACTTTTGATTCCTTCTTTACAGCCATTATTGATTTACTTCGTAAGAACTTAGCTTACAAATATAAGAAGTTACATTCCTTCACTTTAGGACAACTTAAGTTTAGATTGAGCGATTATACTCGAATTTTATCTACTGTATCATTATTGTTTGCTCTTGCTTTAGGAGCAATTACTGTTGGATTGAACTTTAATAATATGACTGAACAGTCAATGCAAAGTACCTATTATGATGTAGTTCTGTATGGTCATAATAAAAAAGTAGATAATCAATTAAAGAAAGTTTCTGTAAAATCTACTACAACGTTTGACTATAAGATGGTGGTAGAAGGTAAAGGAAAAGAAAAAGCGAGAGTACTTTATATTCCAGAAAATCAAATTAAGAATAATCAGATCATGTATCAACATTATTCAAGAAAAAACGATATGAATCATTATGATACTAAACGTATTAAAGCAAGTGATTTTAAGAATAAGACTGATGCTAATGAAGCGCAGTATCAGTTAGTATCTTTAACTCCATATATTGATGCTCAAGCTAAAGTTGTGCCAGAAACTCAATATAATCAAGTTAAGGCTAAAGTAAATAGAATTGAGCTTTTAAGAGTTAACAATTTTAGAAGTAACTTTAATAATATTGAGAAACTCCAAAACTTATCCGCAACTCAAATGATGAGTTCACCAGAAGTTGATAAAGACGCAGTTAATGTAAATCTCTCCAATTCTAAATCAGCACAATATCGCTTAGTTTCAAGTATGACCTCTGGTTTTGAATTTATGGGCTTCTTCTTAGGGTTAGCATTTTTAGCAATGCTTGCTTCAACATTAATGTTCAAAGTTTTATCTGGAGCAAACAGCGATAAACCAAGATACCAAATGCTTTGGAAGGTTGGAACAAGAAAGAGCCTCTTAAAAGCATCTATTGCAAAAGAAATTGGAATTTTATTTGCTTTACCTGCTGCCTTAGGAGTAGTTGACGTTTTATTTGGACTTCAATTATTCAAGTCTATTTTAGGGATGAACACTTACGACAAACTTTGGATTCCATTTACTATTTTCGGAGTTCTTTACGTACTTTATTACTTATTAACGGTAGTTTTATATCAACATATTGTTTTACAAAAAGAAGATTAAGAAAAAAGGCTTATCAAAATGATAAGCCTTTTTTCTATACTGACATTTTATTATAGGAAGTAATCTTCATATCCTTGTCAGTCATATTCATAATTGTAATTGACGCATTTCTTGGACCATGGGCTAAATTATATTCTCCAGGAGCAAAACGAGAAACAATACTTCTGATTGTAAAGCCATGGGTAACAAGAAGAATATTTTCGGCACCATCTAATTGACTAATTAAGTCAAAACCTTTATCGACGCGATTCCAATATTCTTCCGCATTTTCAGCTTCATGATATGGATCTGCTTCTTTCATGTAGTCCTTAATCGTGTTGATATCCACTTCTTTAAGTAGTTCATCTCGTCTTGGATAACCGTGAGGTCCACCGATCATACGCCATGCTTCGTCTGAATTCATCCCTTCAAAGAAGCCATAGAATTGTTCTCTAAAAAATGGTGTTGCAATGTGTTGCAACTCATCTCGGTTACAATTTTCATTAATAATATAATCGCAAGTATCACTAGCTCTTTTTAAGTCACTTGAGATAGCAATATCAAAAGGAACTTCACTCAACGCTTTACCTGCATCTTTTGCACCTTGGATTCCTTCATCGGTTAGGGGTGTGTCACACCAACCCTGCATTTTATCGTAGCGGTTAATATAAGTTTGACCATGACGAACAATATAAATTCTCTTCATTTGTAAACTCCTTGAATAACACTAATTTACATTATAACAAATCTAAAAAATCAAAATTTTAAACGGTGTATATAAAAATAAAATCAGTAGAATACCTACTATAACTAATAAAATTGTGTTTCTTTTAGTTAATTTCTGATGGGTTTCTTCATCAATTTTATTATTTCTAAAATTACGACTTACATTAACTTGACGAACTATTAAAATGATAATTAATACTAAATAAATACTTAATCCAATAAACTCAAATATTTTCATTATGTTTTGTGTCTTTCATTTATAGCATAGAAGTATTGTATCAAAAATTTTGAATATTCGGCCTAAGTATATTAACTTAATAGGTGAAAGAAGAGGGGTTTTTATGAGAGTTACAAAATTAGTAATTGGAATTTTAATGATTGTCTATTCAGTTTGGCTATTTATTCAGGGACTACTAGGTGGATTCTTGGGGATAATTGCTGAGAAAAACATGGTAGCAGGAATTATTGGAGTTCTCCTTTGCGGTCTGTTTATGGCTAGCGGTATTGTTTATGTTTCAACTGAAAATAGTGATGGGCTAGGCGGTGATATTGCTGGCTTAGCGATGATGATTGTTGCTGGAATTCTAGGAATTATTGGCGGCTTTTATGCTGGTTTAATTTGGACCGGAATTTTAGCATTAGTAATTGGAATTGGATTCTTTGTTTGGCATTTAAAGACAAGATAAGAAAAGATCGGATTAGCTTAAATAGTTAATCCGATTTTTTAGGTCGAAATATTTCATCTATGGGGATTAAGTTTGTACAATTGAGTTGATAAGACCTATTATTTTGTGATGGAAAGAAGAATTATTATGAAATTTATGTCTTGGAATGTAAATGGTTTACGGGCTGCTTTACGTCATGGCTTTGTTAACACGTTTACTGATTTAGATGCAGATATTTTTGGAATACAAGATACTCGTGTTGAGCCAAATGAAGTAAAAATTGATTTACCAGGATACTATCAATATTGGAATTATGCTGAAAGAAAAGGCTATGCCGGCACTGCAGTATTTACAAAAGAAAAACCAATTACTGTGGCTAATGGCTTCGGTGTTCCAGAAGTTGATGGTGAAGGAAGAAGCATTACTTTAGAGTTTTCAAACTTTTACTTTATTAATGTTCAAGTACCATTTTCTGGAGAAAAGCTTCAAAGATTAGACTTCAGAGAATTATGGGCACAAACTTTTAGAAATTACGTTACTAAATTAATGCAATACAAGCCAGTAATTATTGGCGGAGATATGAGTGTTGCTCATGAGAGAATCGATTTAGCTGAACCAGATGATAACCACCATCGTCCAGGATTTACTGGTATTGAAAGAAAAGAATTTTCTGAATTATTAAATGCTGGTTTTATTGATACTTTCCGTTACTTCCACCCAGATGAAGCTAAGTATACTTATTGGAGCTATCGTGATAAGGAAGCTCGGGCAGAAAATCTTGGCTGGAGACTCGATTACTTCCTAGTATCGAATAATTTGGAAGATAAATTAACTAATGCTAAAATCTTAAATAATATTATGGGCTCAGATCACTGTCCAATTGAACTAGATGTAGATATTACTACTAGATAAAATAAAAGAACATAAAAAATGTACTCAAGAAAATGGAAACTTGAGTACATTTTTTGTTTATAGAGGGATTAAAGTTATTTAGTAGTTACGGAGTAGACTTCATTATGTGCCTCAACTAATTGTCCACTTGTAACGATATCTTCGACTTGTTCAACTCTTTCACTACTATTAGTAATAAGAGTCATAACTGTTGGATCTTTTTTAGCAGTTTCAATTTGTTTTAGATCCATTTCAATTAACTGTGTCTCTGAAGTTACTTGATCGCCTTCTTTTACCTTTAAGGTAAATGGCTTACCTTCTAGTTCAACAGTATCTATTCCAAGATGAAGCATAACTTCTAAACCAGATTCGGTTTTAAGACCTACAGCATGTTTTGTTTTAAAGATTGATACGACTGTAGCGGTAACCGGACTATAAATTTTTCCATTTTCTGGTTTAACTGCAAATCCTTCACCCATCATCTTTTGTGAAAATACTTCGTCATTAACTTGAGATATATCTTCAAAAGTCCCCTTGACAGGTGCCTTGAAAATAATCTTTTCTGACTTATGCACAGAATTTGATTGAGGATTAGAAACTTTATCCACTTGTGGATTATTTACGGGCTGCACATCTGGATGGGCGATAATGTCATTAATTTCTTGACTATATAGATCGGCTTTTCCACCAAAAATAGCTTGAACACCACCGGCAACTTTTAATACCCCAGGAGCACCCAACATTTTAAATACATCATCATTAACTAAACTATTATTCTTTAAAGAAACTCTCAATCTGGTTGCACAAGCTGAAACAGTTTCAATATTTTCTAAACCGCCAAGAGCAGTGATAATCTCACAAGATTCGTTGTATAGTTTGTCATCAGTCTTGGGGCTGTTCGACATAATTTTTTCAGCATCTTGATTTTCTTCTACAACCATTCCTGGAATACCAACATGGAATTTTTTAATACAAAAAGTAAAAATAAAGAAGTAAAGGAAGAACCAGATAACTCCCATAATTAACACATTCGGCCAATTAGTTTTATCTTTTCCTTGTAAGACACCAAAGAGAAGATAGTCAATTAAACCACCAGAGAATGAATTTCCGATTCTAATATTCATGATATCAGCAACATAAAATGAACATCCATCAAGAAAAGCATGGATAACGTATAACCAAGGTGCTACGAATAAGAAAGTATATTCAATTGGTTCAGTAATACCAGTTAAGAATGAGGTTAAACCACCTGAAAGATATAGACCACCGTTAGTCTTACGATTTCTCTTAGGTAAGCAAAGGTACATTGCTAAAGCGGCACCTGGAAGACCGAACATCATAGTTGCAAAGCGACCAGCAAAAAATCTAGTACCGTAAGTAAACAAACCATGGTGATTAGGATCAGCTAATTGAGCAAAGAAAATATTTTGAGCTCCGACAACAGTTTTACCAGCTACATCTGCGGTGCCACCTAAAGCTGTATACCAAAACATTGGATAAATTGTGTGGTGCAGACCAACTGCTCCAGTTAAACGAAGCAAGAAGCCATATAGAAAACTTCCCAAACTTCCCATTTTAGCTATTGCGTAACCAGCACTGGTTAAACCACTTTGAATTGGTGGCCAAATGATGAAGAAGATAGCACCAATAACAATCGCAGCTAAAGATGAAATAATAGGAATAAATCTTGAACCACCAAAAAAGCCTAAAAATTGTGGTAATTCTACCTTGCGATAATGATTATGGAGGTAGGCAACAACTGAGCCAATCACAATTGCACCTAATACTCCTGTATCAATAGTGTTTTTAGGTGAAAATAATTGGAGAAGTCCCGAGATTGTGGCTGTATATACTAGATAGGCAACGCCACCTGCTAGTCCAGCAGTTCCTTTATCTCCTTTTGCTAAACCAACTGCCAAACCAATTGAAAAGATAAGAGCTAAGTTATTAAAGACAGCACTTCCTGCAAAATTCATTATCTTTAGAATTGTTTGAAGCCATTCTTGATTAAGCCAAGGATAAGAGGTAACGGCAGCTTTATTGGTTAAGGCTCCGCCTAGTCCTAGGAGTAAGCCGGCTACAGGTAAAATAGCTATTGGAAGCATAAAGGCTTGCCCTAGTTGTGAGAAGGCTTGGCCAATATGAGAAAATTTCTTAGACATGATTACGCCTCGTTTCGTTACGCTCGGTTAATTTTCGAAAACTGAAGTAAAAGTTTTAGCAATTTGTAATGGGCGAGTGATTGCTCCTCCGACTACAATTCCTGCTGGGTTGATGTCAATAACTTGCTTTAATTGTTCTGGAGTATGGATTTTCCCTTCAGCAATTACTGGAAGACCTGCATCAACTAGAGCTTTAATTAAATCAAAGTCTGGGTGATCAGTTTTAGGACTTTCTTCAGTGTAGCCAGAAAGCGTAGTACCAACAAAATCAACGCCTGCCTCATAAGCATTTTTTGCTTCCTCAAAATTTGAAGTGTCAGCCATTAAAAGTTGATTTGGATATTTAGTTTTTATTTCTTTAATGAATTCATTTACCGTCTTACCGTCATGTCTTGGACGTAAAGTTGCATCAATTGCAATTACTTCAACGCCGGTTTCAACTAATTCATATACTTCTTTCATGGTTGGAGTAATGTAGGGCTTTTCTGGAGGATAGTCACGTTTGATAATTCCAATCATTGGAAGATCAACAATTTTTTTAATTTGTTTAATGTCTCTAACGGAATTTGCTCTTAAGCCTGTTGCGCCTGCTTCTTGAGCCGCTTTAGCCATTAGGGGCATAATTCCGCCTTCTTCTGTATACAGTGGTTCGCCTGGTAAAGCTTGACATGAAATAATTAAGCCACCATGGATCTTGTTAATAAATTCTTCTTTGTTCATTTGTAAATATACTCCAAATAAATACCATTTTGGAGTTTTCCTCCTGAAGAAATAATATAATGGATTTTATTTTTGTGCAAGCGTTTTCTTTTAAAAACATGATATAGTTATAAGCAGGATGTGAGACCATGGAATTTATACAGCGATACAATCAAAATAAAGACAAGTTAACTAAGTCAGAAAATAAATTGGCTAACTATATTGCGACTCATACTGAACATGTAATTTATGACACGATTAAGTCGCTAGGGACTGCAACTAATACTGGAGATGCCACAATTGTTAGACTTTGTAAAAAATTAGGCTATTCAGGTTTCTCGGATCTAAAAATAGCTTTAGCACAAGATTCAATGATGACTACCTCAAAAGGTCATGACGAAGCTCAAACATCTTCAGAGTTAAGTAGTAAAGTTTTAATTTCTTCAATTGAAAAAACAGAAGAATTGATCAATCCTTCTGTTTTAAAACAAGCAGTTAGTTTATTAGCTAAAGCACGCCGAATCCATATTTTTGGTTTGGGTCACTCAGGCGAATCAGCTAGAGACTATGAAAGAACCTGGCTTAGAATTGGTTTGATTGCCAATGCGGAGTCTGATCCGCATATTCAAGTTCAAGTTGCGACCTTATTAAGTAAAGATGACCTAGTAGTTGGCTTATCACTCTCTGGTCATACTAAAGACACTTATGATTCACTCAAAGTTGCTAAAGAATACGGCGCTAAAATTATTGCTATTACTAACGATCTTACGTCACCGATTGCTCAATTAGGGGATGTAAGCTTGCAGACGTCCGTTAGTGAATTTATGAATATTGGTACCGTAGCTGGTCAGGTATCACAATTATATTTATGCGATGTTTTAGCGCGAGAATATGAAAAGCTTAATAAAGTTGATGTAGATAAAATTAAGGAGCAGGCACTTGCAGCAGTTATGAAAAAATCTATTTAGCATAATCTGACAATAAAAACAGCCAAACTACTCAAGATAGAGTAATTTGGCTGTTTTTTATATTTAAAATGTGTTAGTTATTTGATTACAGAAAAGTAGAAAGCATAAAGTTAGTTATGCCTTTATGCTTATGTAAGTGTTAAATTTATATTTTCATTGTACAAGGTATTTGCTATTAAGTCTAAAAATATGCTTGCTAAAGTTCTATTAATATAATGTGCTAATCTGTGACTGATTCTAATGCTCGGCTTTGTTGACGAGCTTTAACAGATCGCTTGATTAGCTTCATTAATTCAACTTGTAAGATTGAGAATAGAGAAAGAATGATGACTACTAGCCATTGTCTTGATGTCAGGTTAGTCAAATGAAAGAGAGATTGTAAGTTAGGAGTAAAGAGAATAACTCCCATTAAAACTGCTGAAACGATAAAGGATACAATTAACCAAATATTAATTTTGTTTCCTCTAATCCAAATCGGATCAGTATTAGAATGTTGATTAAATGCGCGGAACATTTGAGATAAAGCTAGAACACAGAAGGCCATTGTTTGACCAGCAATCGGATTATCAAAAGTGTCTCCAATCCAGTAAGCTAATAGTGTCATTAAGGCAACAAAGATTCCTTGGCTGATAACGCGCCAGACTAGATCTCTTTCAAATAAGGTTCCAGTCTTCACTGGTTTATGTTTCATAATATTTTTACTTGCAGGATCTACTCCTAAAGCTAGAGCCGGTAAGCTGGCGGTAGCTAAATTGACCCAAAGAATATGAACAGCAAGTAGTGGTGCATCCCAATTAAAGAGGGTAGCAATAAATAAAGTAGTAATTTCTGCAATATTACCGACTAGTAAAAATTGAATTACTTTCTGAATATTGCGGTAAACCTTTCGTCCCTCTTTAATGGCGGCAGTAATAGTTGTAAAACTATCGTTAAGTAAAATCATGTCTGAGACATCTTTAGCAACGTCAGTACCACTAATTCCCATCGCAACTCCGATATCAGCTGCTTTTAAAGCGGGAGAATCATTAACTCCGTCACCTGTCATAGCTACTACTTCTTCATTTCGCTTTAGGCTTTGAATAATTCTTAACTTATCATTAGGTGAAACACGAGCAAAAACTGTGGTTGACTTAACTGCTTGATCTAATTCGCTATCTGCCATCTCGTTTAGTTCAGTACCAGAAATAACAGTATTTCCATTAGCATAAATGCCTAAGTTTTTAGCAATAGCAACCGCAGTATTTTTATGGTCACCAGTAATCATAATAGTTTTAATGCCTGCTTCGCGAGCCATTTTGATTGATGCTTTAACTTCATCTCTAGCTGGGTCAATCATCCCAACAGCTCCTAAGAAAACTAAATGTTGTTCAATATCTTCATTTTCTTGCGGTAAATTCAAAATGGTTCGGCTGGCAAAACCTAAAACTCTCAAGGCTTGGTCAGACATCTTATATGATAAGGCTAAAATGTTTTCTTTATCAGTCTTAGTTAATTTCTGCATTCCATTGCTTGTAGCAATGTAGTCACAGAGTGGTAGTAATTCGTCCAGTGCTCCTTTAGTATAGGCAACATATTCATTGTTTATTTCATGAATTGTAGACATACGTTTTCTAATTGAATCAAAAGGATATTCGCCAAGTCTTGGATATTCTTTTCTTAAGCTAGAAACGGAATATCCAAAATCTTGTGCTAGTGGAATTAAGGCCCCTTCTGTAGGGTCACCAATAATTTCTTCTGGACTAGCAGGACTAAGAGAAGCATCATTACAAAGACTAGCAGCATACATTAAGTCTTTATAAGCATTATTGTTTTTTACTGCTTTTTGAGCCTTTAAGATCTTTTTGTTAAGGAAATCATCTCCGTTAGCTAAATGAGTTACTGTCATTTTGTTTAACGTTAGAGTTCCTGTTTTGTCAGAACAAATAACTGTTGCGTTTCCAAGTGTTTCAACTGCTGGTAGATTTTTGATTAAGGCATGTTCCTTAGCCATTCGCTGTACTCCAAGTGCCATAATGATGGTTGCAGTTGCTGGAAGTCCTTCTGGAATGATTGAAATAGCTAAAGAAATTGCTACTAAAAATTGTGGTAGAAGAGGACGTCCATAAAAAGCGCCGATGGCAAAAATTAAAACACAAATGATTAAACCAATAATTGTTAGAATTTTACCCACAGCGTTAAGTTTCCGCTTCAGTGGAGTATCACTAGTATCATCGTCTTCTAGCATTCCAGCAATTTGACCAATTTCTGTATTCATCCCAGTTTTAGTTACAATTCCACTTCCTCGACCATAAGTAACAATTGAAGAAGTGTAGGCCATATTTTTTCTATCGCCTAAGGGACAATCAGGAGAAAGAACAGCAGCTGCATTCTTTTCACTGGCAATTGACTCTCCGGTTAAAGAAGCTTCAGCAATTTTCAAGTTATTGGATTGAGTTAGGCGTAAATCCGCAGGCACCATATCACCGTTGGTTAAGATAACTAGGTCGCCGACTACTAATTCACTAGCTGAAACAATTTTTTCAGATCCATTTCTAATTACTGTTGCAGTTGGAGCACTCATTGTTTTTAGAGCGGCAAGAGAAGCTTGGGCTTTCTTTTCTTGGATAATACCAATAATAGAGTTGATTACCACAATGAAGAAAATTACACCAGCTTCTACCCATTCATTTAAAAGGGCTGAAAAAGTAGCTGCCCCTAATAAAATTAAAATCATTGGATCAAAGATTTGCTCTTTGAGCATGTTTAAAATTGACTTAGGGGGCTTTTCATTTAAAACATTATGTCCATATTTTTTTAACCGTCTGTCAACTTCTGGCTCGCTTAAACCAGCTGAGCTTGTTTCTAGATTTGAAAATAACTCGTCTTTTGTTTGAGAATACGCGGGAGGTTGTTTCTGACTATCCATAAAGGATATACCATTCCTTTCTTATTATTAAAAATGAATAATTTTAATTTGTATAGCTTTATGA
>CAMFQH010000023.1:0-13876 GCA_945980025.1 uncultured Lactobacillus sp. | reverse complement strand
CTTTGGCTAATACTTATTTAGCTATTGATGATGACTTGGAAATTTTACCAGTTATTAATAAGATCGATTTACCATCAGCTGATCCCGAAATGTGTAAAAATGAAATTGAAGAGATGATTGGTCTTGATGCTTCAGATGCAGTAGAAGTTTCAGGAAAAACAGGGCAAGGTATTCCTGAATTACTAGAAGA
This sequence comes from uncultured Lactobacillus sp., assembly GCA_945980025.1. Taxonomy (GTDB): domain Bacteria; phylum Bacillota; class Bacilli; order Lactobacillales; family Lactobacillaceae; genus Lactobacillus. The sequence goes on along the minus strand of CAMFQH010000023.1, from coordinate 13,686 downwards.
AATTGTGAAAAAAGTACCTGCACCTGACGGTGACCTCAATGCCCCATTAAAGGCTTTGATTTTTGATTCAAAATATGATGATTATCGCGGTGTTGTTTTATCTGTTCGAATTGAAGAGGGAACGGTTAAACCAGGCGATAAAATTCGTATTATGAATACTGGAAAAGAATTTGAAGTAACAGAAGTAGGTGTTTCAAGTCCACATCCAGTTAAAAAAGATATGCTTATTGCTGGGGACGTAGGATATTTAACTGCTAACATCAAATCAGTTCGTGAAACTCGTGTTGGTGATACCATTACTAGTGCTGAAACTCCAACTGAAAAGCCACTTCCAGGTTATCGTCAAATTCCACCAATGGTTTACTCTGGTATGTATCCAGTTGACAATCAAAAGTATGATGATTTGAAAGAAGCGCTTCAAAAGTTACAATTGAATGATGCTGCTTTAGAATTTGAACCTGAAACATCTCAAGCTTTGGGCTTTGGTTTCCGGTGTGGATTTTTAGGATTGCTTCATATGGACGTTGTTCAAGAACGACTCGAGCAAGAATTTGGTATGGATTTAATCATGACCGCACCAAGTGTAGACTATCACGCTATTATGAACGACGGATCAACTAAGCTGATTGATAACCCGGCTGATTTACCTGATGCTGGTGAATATAAGGAAGTTCAAGAGCCTTATGTTAAAGCAGAAATTATGGTGCCAAATGATTTTGTGGGACCAGTAATGGAATTATGTCAGCGAAAGCGCGGCGAATTTGTAACTATGGATTACTTAGATAAGTATCGAGTAAATGTTATTTACAATATGCCATTAGCCGAAATTATTTATGATTTCTTTGATGAATTAAAATCTTCAACTAAGGGCTATGCATCCCTTGATTATGAGATAACTGGTTATCGTGCAACGGACTTAGTTAAAATTGATATGCTTCTTAATAAAGAACCTATCGATGCTCTCAGCTTTATTGCACACCGTGAAGAAGCACAAAATCGTGCTCGTCAAATGACAACAATGCTGAAGAAATTAATTCCGCGTCAGAACTTTGAAGTTGATATTCAAGGTGCCATTGGAGCTAAAATTATTTCTCGTGCAACCATTAAACCATATCGTAAAGATGTTACTTGGAAGATTCATACCGGTGACCCTGATCGACGTGCAAAATTGCTTGAGAAACAGCGTCGTGGTAAAAAGAGAATGAAAGCAGTTGGTAGAGTAGAAGTGCCTCAAGATGCATTTATGGCTGTTTTAAAAATGAACGATGACGATATTAAAGGTAAATAAGTAACATAACTTTATAGACGTACCAAGGTTTTGGTACGTCTTTTTTGTTAAAAATCTATCGCTAAGGTAATTGATATTCTTTTTCTAAATTTGTGTTAGAATTTATAACAGTATCAATTAATTAAGGAATAGAAAAAATGGCACAAACAAAGAAAAATAATTCCAAGAAAACTTGGATCATTAGAATTGCTGCAATTATTTTATTAATTATCGGATTAGGGATGATTTTTAATAGTCAGATCCGAGATATGATGGTTAGACAAAATCAAACAACTGCCTTAAAAAAGCTGAATAAAGAAACTGTTAAAAAGAATCAAAAGAAAAAAGGAATGTTTGATTTTTCTAAGGTAGAGGAAATCGACTTTGGTCAAGTAACAAAATCGCGTGTCAATAATACAGCGGATGCAATTGGCGCGATTGCGGTTCCCAGCGTAAACATGTACTTACCAATTATGAAAGGGTTAAGCGACGATGCCATGTCAACTGGTGGGGGAACGATGAGAGCCGACCAAGTGATGGGAAAGGGAAACTATCCTTTAGCAGGACACTATATGACTGCAAAGGGAGTATTATTTTCACCACTAGAAAACACTAAAATAGGTGAAAGAGTATATTTGACTAATCTAGATAAGATTTATGTCTATCGAATATATATGAAAAAAATTGTTGATCCAACTGCGGTTTGGCTAGTTGATAATACTAAGGAAAATATTGTTACTTTAATTACTTGTGCTGATGGCGGAGTTAATCGCTGGGCAATTAGAGGAAAATTAATTGCAGAAGAACCAGCAACAGACAAAAACCTTCAAGTGTTCAAGCTTAAATAAAAGGATTTACTTCTTAATTGAAAGGAAGTAAATCCTTTTTAACTTTTGCTATAATAGAAACTTAGATGTTTATAGATGATTTAGGTGAACTAGAAAATAATGAAATGGCAACAAAGACAAGCAACTAATTTAGATCAAGAGTTAATTAAGGATTATGGTTTAACTGATATTCAAGCTAAACTTTTTGCTTTAAGAGGGATAAATACTGCAGAAAAATTAGATTTTTGGTTAAATGCAGACGAAAATGATCTAGCTGATCCTTTTTTGATGCATGATATGGAAAAGACAATTGATCGAATTAATCAAGCAATTGATAATGGTGAAAAGATAACCATCTATGGTGATTATGATGCGGATGGAATCACAGCAACTAGTATCATGATGGATACTTTGGAAATTTTGGGTGCCGATGTCCATTTTTTTATTCCCGATAGATTTAAAGATGGTTATGGACCGAACATGACTCGCTATCAAGAGATAGTAGAAGATGGAACTAAGTTAATTATTACTGTTGACAATGGTGTAACTGGTGTAGAAGAAATAAAGTACGCTCAAGAACATGGTGTCGATGTGATTTTAACTGATCATCATACTTTTCAAGATCAAAAACCAGCAGCCTTCAGTACTGTTCACTGTAATTATCCTGGCCAGAAATATCCATTTGATGATTATTGTGGAGCAGGGGTTGCGTATACAATTTGCCGTGCATTAATGCAAGATACAATGCCTGAGCTATTAGATTTGGCCATGATTGGAACAATTGGCGATATGGTAAAGGTTACTGGTGAAGGCCATATTATTGTAAAACGTGGTTTAGATATTCTGAATCAAACTGAACGACCAGGATTACGCGCTTTGATTAAACAAGCGGGTCTAACTATGGGAGAAATTACGGCAACAGATGTTGGCTTTAATATTGCACCTAGATTAAATGCTGTTGGACGTTTGGCAGATGCTAGTTTAGCCGTGGAATTACTTTTAAGTGATGATGAAGAACAAGCTGAAAAAATAGCCGCTAGGATTGAAGAATTAAATAATGAGAGAAAAGAACTTACAAGTAAAGTTTATGACGATTGTTTAGCTCAAGTTGAAAAGAATGGCTGGCAGCATCGAAATACTCTAGTTATTTATAATCCTGATTTTCATGAAGGTGTCTTAGGACTCGTAGCAAACAAAGTGGTCGAAAAGTTGCATAAACCTACTCTTGTCCTCACTAAGGATGAAACAGGTGAATTAAAGGGATCTGGCCGCTCAAGCGAAGGATTTAATTTGTTTAATGCTCTAGAGCCAATGAAGGATGATCTTTTAGATAAATTTGGTGGTCATGATTTTGCCTGTGGTTTATCTTTAAAAGCCGACAAGCTTGAAGAATTACGAGTACGCTTTGAGGATAGCTTTAAACCAAGTACTGATCTTGAGGTAAAAGATTTTGACTTTGAATTAAATTTAAAAGAAGTTACGCCTGATACCATAGCTGAGATTAATCTGGTTGGTCCATTTGGAACAGGTAATCCTGAACCAATTTTTAGTATTAGTGAGCCCCATATTAAGAGTCTATTTAAAATGGGAAAAGATAAAAATCATGTAAAGTTTACAGCAGAAAAAAATGCGGGGAAGCTTACAATTGTTGGTTTTAACAAGGGATTTTTAAATCAAACATTACTTCCTTTTATTAAAGAACTTTACGTTACTCTTTCTCTTAATAGCTGGAAAAATATTTCGAATGTTCAAGGGATGCTAGCGGGGATTGAATATGGAGCTCCAAAATTAGCTGTTTTTGATGAAGTAATTGATATGCGGCAAGAAGACTATGTGATGGGATTTGCTGATAAGTATTTGATTTTTGATAAAAAGATTATTCCGTGGGCTAGGAATGGATTAGGGATCCCAGAAGGAAAGATTAGTCTAGCAAAAGATTACAATGGAGATTCTGAAGTAGTAGCTTTATTAGATACGCCACGCAATCAAATGGAGTTAAATGTTGCTTTGGAGAAAAAGTATCAACAGCTTTATTTACGCTTTTTATTTGATCAATTACCAATCAATACTTTGCCAAGTAGGGATGCTTTTGGTGCAACTTTAAAATATATCTATGCACATCCAAACTTAAGTATTGATGATTACCAGGCTGTATCTTCTTATCTTGGTTTAGATTATCAAGCTGTTTTATTTATTTTACGTGTATTTTTTGAATTGAATTTTGTCTCATTTACTGATGGAAAAATTATCGGGAATAAGAATCCCGAAAGTAAAAAACTAACTGCTTCAAAATATTTTAATAGTATATCCTCTCAGATAAAATTTACTAATCAGTTAAGAACGATGCCATCAAATCAATTGATTAATTATGTTAAACAATATTTGAAGTGATCATTACTAGTTATAAATTATTAAAAAGTTCGGTTTAAGCCTGATTTTAAAGCAAAAATTTGGTAAAATATACAAGTCAAAGACCGCTAGGTCTAATTTTTCAATGAGAGTCTAAAATGGAGGTTTCTCTTTAAATGGCAATTGATTTTAAAGAACACATTGCAAGTGTACAGGATTTTCCAAATAAGGGGATTGTCTTTCGCGATATCACCCCAATTTTGCAAGATGGGAAATTATATCGCGCTGCTACCCATGAATTAGCTGATTATGCTAAAAGTCGTGGAGCAGAAGTAATTGTTGGACCAGAAGCCCGTGGATTTATTGTTGGCTGTCCTGTTGCAACAGAATTAGGAGTTGGTTTTGTACCAGCTCGTAAGCCTCATAAGTTGCCACGCGAAGTAGAAAGTGCTTCTTATGATTTAGAATATGATTCTAATGTCTTAGAAATGCATAAAGATGCAATTAAGCCAGGTCAAAAAGTTGTAATCTGTGATGACTTGATGGCAACTGCTGGTACTCTTCACGCAACTAAGGAATTAATCGAAAACTTAGGCGGAGAAGTAGTAGGGGCAGCATTTTATATTGAATTAACTGATCTTAAGGGAAGAGAACAATTCCCAGATTTAGACATATATTCTTTAGTAAAGTACAGTGATGCTTAATGCTTGAACGGAACTCGATTGAGTTCCGTTTTCTTTTGCTTATTTTTAATCTCTTTTGTATTAATTTAACAAAAAGTGCATAATAGTTAATGTTTGTATGAAAGAGGGAGTGTTTTAGTTTTTTATGAAAAAAGACAAATCAGTCAAAATCGGATTAAAGAGTCTAGTTTTGATGATCTTTTCAGCTATTTTTGGCTTTAGTAATTCTTTAACAGCCTATTACCAAATGGGTTATGCAAGTATTGTGTGGTATATCATAACCGCAATTTTATTCTTTTTACCATCAGCTTTAATTTTTGCCGAATATGGTGCAGCTTTTAAAGGAGTTAAGGGTGGAATTTTTTCTTGGCTTAAAGGCTCAGTTAGTGAAAAAACTGCTTTTATCGGTACTTTTATTTGGTTAGCTGCTTGGGTGGTTTGGCTTGTATCATCGACACAATTTTTCTTAGTATCGGTATCAACAGCCATTTCAGGCCATGATACTACTCAAAGCTGGCACTTTTTAAATTTGACATCAACACAACTTTTAGGAATTTTAGAAGTAGTATTTTTAGTAGTCGTAACATTCTTTGCTGCTAAAGGTGTTGATAAGATTGCAGCTGTAAGTAATGTTGGGGGCTTTTTTACTTTAGCCATTACAATTGGTTTTACTTTGGTATCAATTTTAGTATTCTTTTTGAATCATGGAAAGTTAGCAGAACCTTTAACAGCTCAATCACTAGTTCATTCACCTAATCCGGCTTTCCAATCTCCAATTGCCGTTGTATCTTTCATTGTTTATGCTTTGTTTGCTTACGGTGGTCTAGAAACATCAGCTGGTGTGATTGATTCAGTAGATAAACCTGAAAAAACGTTTCCTAAGGCTTTAATTACTGCAATGATTTGGATGACGGCATTATATGTTTTAAATATTTTGATGTGTGGTGTAGCTGCTAACTGGAGCAGTCAATTAAGTGGTAAAAATGTTGATTTGGCTAATGTTGAATATGTTTTAATTAACAATTTGGGAGTTGAAACAGGTAAAGCATTTGGACTTTCTCATTCCGCAGCATTAGCTTTAGGATCTGCTTTTTCCCGTTTTGCTGGATTAGCTGACGTTTTAGCAGGAATTTCAGCAGCATTTTTAATGGTTTATTCACCTGTTAAGTCCTTTATTGAAGGATGTGATCCAAAACTTCTGCCTAAATCCTTAGTTAAATTAAATCGACACGGAATGCCAGAGCGTTCAATGTGGCTTCAGGCTGTTATTGTTAGTGTTATTATTTTATTTATTTCCTTTGGTGGTAACGCAGCCGGACAATTCTATACTATTTTAATGGATATGATGAATGTTTCTTCATCTGCCCCATACTTATTTCTGATTGGTGCATATCCATTCTTTAAGATGAAAAAAGATATTGATCGCCCATTTATCTTTATTGAGGGTAAAAAACGTGTGTGGGCCGTAACAATTGTTGTTTGGCTTGTAGTAGCAGTAGGAATCGTCTTTACTTGTATTGAGCCATTATTTACTGGTGATTATGCAACTTCATTCTGGACCGCTATTGGACCAGTGGCATTTGGTGTTATCGCTTGGATATATTATTCATATCAAGAAAGAAAAACTGTTACTGTAGTTGATGAAGAAGAATAAATAAGAAAAAAAGACATACTCAACTAAAAATTGAGGATGTCTCTTTTTTTATAAAATTGGTGATAATAATCTTGAAAAGTATTGTTTAAATTTACGCCAATGAGATTGTTTGTCAAAGTACTCTTTTGTGAGTAAAGTTGACTCTTTTAAATCTTCTTCAAAAATTTCTTTTAATTCCTTGGTGAGAGCTGCGCTATATGTAAAAGCATTTACTTCAAAGTTTAATTGATAACTACGAAAATCTTGATTTGCCGATCCGAATGAAGCAATATTAGAACCGCTAACCATAGTTTTCGCATGAATAAATCCATTATCGTATTTATAAACTTTAACTCCTTGATTAACTAGGTACTTTGCGTAGTATTCAGTTGCTCGGTAGACAAAGGGATGATCAGGCATAGAAGGAATCATAATTCGTACATCAACGCCACTTTTTGCTGCAATAATTAAAGCCTCTAGGATTGAATCACCTGGAATTAAGTAGGGAGTTTGAATGTAGACGTATTTTTGTGCTTGAGCAATTATTTCTTCATAAGCTCGCCGAATACCAAAATGACTATTATCTGGTCCAGATGAAACAATTTGCATTGGTACCAAGTCTTTAGATTGAACTACTTTTAATTCAAATGTTTCAATTAAGCTATCAATATTATATTTTGGAAGATGAGATTTACGGCAGCTTGTATTCCAATCCATTGCAAAGCGAATTTCCATTAATAAGGCTGCTTGCCCTACTACGCGTAAATGGGTATCACGCCAGTGTCCAAATTTCTTACTTCGATTAATATATTGATCGCCAATATTGAACCCTCCAATATAGCCAATTTTATTATCAATGATTACTAATTTACGGTGTAAATGGTAATTAGCACGAGGAGTAGTAAAAAGACGGTTTCCAGCTGTTGAAATGAAAGGTTGCGCTTCTCCTCCTAAATGACGAAGTTTTTTAAAAAAAGATGGTCGTGTACCACGAGATCCGCTTGCATCATATAAAACTCTAATTTTAACGCCCCGACTGGCTGCTTTTTCTAAAGCTTGTAAGACCTGATTTCCTAATTGGTCATCATAAAATGTATAAAATTCTACATTAATACTTCTTTTAGCTTCCTCAATATTTTTTATAAGATTTGGAAACAAAACTTGTCCGTCGATAAAAGTCTCAACTTCGTTATTAAAAGTTAAAAGGGCATCATCATTGTTTAAATTTAGTTCTACTAGCCGTCTTGCACGTGGATTCTGAGATTTACTTGGTAGCAAGTCATGGATTCGTAATAGCCTATTTTGTTCATTAAGAAAATGATCACGAATTTTTTTCTGTTCAGTTTCAATTGAGAAAATATCATCGTGTGATAATTGTCGGCCAGTAAATAAATATAAAACAAATCCAACATACGGTAAGATACATAAAATCAAAAGCCACGCCCAAGTAGAAGCAATGTCACGATGACTACGAAAAACAGTCCAAATTGCTAGCCCAACATTAATTAACCAAAGAATTTCGATTATCCTTCTAATTATGTCCCAAGTTAAAATCATTAGAATTCCCCCAAAAGTTTATAATATATAATTCTACCATACCGATGAATATACAAAATGTAGTGTTTGTATTTACCAATACACAAAATATATGGTATTTTAAGATGAAGACGCGGAATAGAAAGAAGAAATAAAATGGCAACTTTAGAGCAACCATATTTAGATTTACTAAGTAAAATAATGAATGAAGGGCATGACAAGGAAGATAGAACTGGAACAGGTACTAGAAGCCTGTTTGGAGCCCAAATGAGATTTGATTTAAATGATGGTTTTCCGATTTTAACTACTAAAAAAATACCTTTTGGACTTATTAAGAGCGAATTATTATGGTTTTTACGGGGAGACACTAATATCCGTTTTTTGCTAGAACATAATAATCACATTTGGGATGAATGGGCCTTTAAAAACTGGGTAGAGAGCAGTGAGTATCAGGGTCCAGATATGACTAATTTTGGTCTTAGAAGTCAAGAAGACCCAGAATTTAAAAAGATCTATCAAGAAGAAATGGAAAAATTTGATCAAAAAGTCCTAGCAGATCAAACTTTTGCAGAAAAGTATGGAAATTTAGGAGATGTTTATGGTGCCCAGTGGAGACATTGGCAGAAACGTGAGGGTGGTTTTATTGATCAAATTCAAAATGTAATTGATCAAATTAAGAAAACACCATACTCTCGCCGCTTAATTGTGAGTGCATGGAATCCAGAAGATGTACCAACGTCCGCTTTACCTCCATGTCATGTTTTGTTTCAGTTTTATGTTAATGATGGTCGTTTAAGCCTACAGCTGTATCAAAGATCCGGAGATATGTTTTTGGGTGTACCGTTTAATATTGCAAGTTATGCTTTACTAGTAAATTTAATTGCACGTGAAACGGGGCTAAAGCCAGGTGAATTTATTCATACTTTAGGGGATGCTCATATTTATAAGAATCACTTTAACCAAGTTAAAGAATTATTGAATCGATCTGCATATGATGCTCCTATGCTTTGGCTAAATCCGGATAAAAAATTAGTACAGGATTTTGAAATGAAAGATATCAAGTTAATTAATTACCGGCATCATGGCACTATTAAGGCGCCGGTAGCCGTTTAAATGTTGAGGAAAGAACAATGATTAGATTTATTTGGGCAGAAGATGAAAATGGATGTATTGGTTACCAAGGTGCTTTGCCCTGGCATTTGCCCGCTGATTTAAAACATTTTAAAGAGCTGACTAGTAATCATATTATCGTTATGGGACGAAAAACATTTGATAGTTTTCCAGGATTACTTCCTAAAAGAAAACATATCATCCTTTCTACTAATCCAATTTTACAACGTAAATATCAAGATAATTCACGAGTTAAAGTTTTTTCACAAATTAAACAGTTGAAAAATTGGATCGAAGATCACACTGAAGAAACAATTGATATTATTGGGGGTGCTGAAGTTTTTAAAGAATTTAAGGATGAAGTAGATGTTCTTGAAAAGACAAAAATTCACCATATATTTAAGTGTGATACATGGATGCCGGAACTAAAGTACGAAGACTTTAAATTAGTAAATTCCGAAAGTCATCATCCAAATGGAAATAATAAATTTGATTACGACTTTTTAGAGTATAAGAGAATATAAGGAACTTCACTTATAAATTATTTAGAAATGCTGATATTTATTACTTTTTTGTAATGGTATCAGCATTTTTATGTATTTAGTTACCGGTAACAATTAATCCTGTATTGAAAGCATTTTCACTCTTGCTTAATATAAAATTATTGAAAGCGCTTAGCTGAAAAGTGAGGGAGAAAATTATGGATGAAAATAACAAAGTATCTGGCTTACCAGAACTTACAAAAAGTGTGATCTGGATGATTAATTTTGGGTACTTAGGTATTCAAATTGCTTTTACTCTTGAAACATCACAAATGAGTCGAATTTTTCAAACCTTAGGAGCTGATCCAACTAAGCTAGGGTGGTTCTTTATTTTACCGCCTTTGGCTGGGTTAGTGGTACAGCCAGCTATTGGATCATTCTCTGACCGAACTTGGGCTCCAAAACTTGGTGGAAGAAGATTACCTTACTTATTAATTGGGATGATCTTTGCAGTGATTATGATGTTATTTTTGCCAAACATTGGGAGTTTAGGCTTAGGATATGGCTCTATTGAAGCATTAGTATTTGGAGCTATTGCAATTGCAATTTTAGATGTAGCAGCAAATATGGCTATGCAACCATTTAAAATGATGATTGGTGATATGGTTAATGATGAGCAAAAATCATATGCATATGGTATACAAAGTATGCTTTCAAATTCAGGTGCAGTAATTGCAGCATTTTTCCCATTTCTATTAACAGTTCTAGGAGTTGCTAATACTGCTAAAAAGGGTGTAGTACCTCAATCAGTTGTAATTTCATTTTATGTAGGAGCTACAATACTTGTCATTACAAGTTTGTTAACCGTAACAAAAGTTCATGAATATGATCCAAAAACTTATGCTCGTTATCATGGTATTAAAGAAGAAGATAACAAAGAAGGCGGAAACTGGTTTGAACTGTTAAAAAAGGCACCTAAAGTTTTCTGGCAAGTTTCATTAGTACAATTATTTTGTTGGTTTTCATTCCAATATTTATCAACTTATGCTACAGGTGCAATTGCAGAAAATGTTTGGAAAGTAACAGATCCATCTTCGGCTGGTTATCAATTAGCCGGAAACTGGTTTGGGGTTTTAACAGCTGTTCAATCAATTGCCGCAGTGATATGGTCATATGTTTTGGCAAAGGTGCCAAATGATCATCATAAGGTTGGATATGGTATTAGTTTATTATTAGGAGCAATAGGATATGGTTCCATCTTCTTTATCCATTCTCAAAATATTTTGATTGTATCATTTATTTTAATTGGAATTTCTTGGGCAGCTATGAACACTTATCCACTAACTATGGTTTCTAATGCCTTATCCGGTAAACACATGGGGACGTATTTAGGTTTATTTAATTGTTCCATTTGCTTACCTCAAATAATTGCTTCATTATTAAGCTTTATACTATTTCCACTAATGAAATATTCAATGCCGGCGATGATGCTGACTGCAGGAATTTCGGGTATTTTAGCAGCAGTTTGTGTGCTGTTTATTAAGGAAACATATAAAAACTAAAGTTTATTAAAAATAGGTTACTCTGATAAACATATCAAAGTAACCTATTTTTCTATGGATTTAGTATGGGTTATTACTTGTTTTTCATAATTGGTTGATAGAATAAATCAATTATAATTGCTGCAACTAAGGCCACAATTATGGTTAAGGCAAGATTTACAAAACTAATTTGAGTCATAGCTAAACCCAATAATGCTAAAGCAAAAGTTAGCAAGACATCAATAATTTGAACTATAGCAACTGATTTTGATGGAGCTGACTGCCAGAAAAATTTTCTAGTTCTAGTAATTAATACAATCAACATTGCACTTAAAACTAAGTAAACATAAACCATTGTAGAAACAGTTCCTTGAGCATAGTGGTGAGATACAAGGTACCAAACAAAGCCAAAACCAATTACAGTCCATCCTGCAGCAAGAGAGAAAGCAATCTTAGCTAATTTAAGCATATTCCAACTTTCAGGCTTATAGGTAATATGCGTATTATCGGTTCCAATCATCATAGTTACCATATTATTCATAATGGTATAAATAACCATTGCATTTAATGCCATTGGAATATAGTTAAAGCATAGGTAACCAAATGTTAAAAGCATTGTTAGTTCTGCTGTCCGAGATAATTTGGTTAATGACCAGGTTGTCATTCTTTGGTAAACTCTGTGGCCGGCATCAAGAATTTTAACAATTGGGGTTAAACCATCTTCTAGGAGAACCATCTTACCACTTCGTTTAGCAACATCAGCAGCATTTGAAACGGCAATTCCAACTTCAGCTTGCTTTAATGCGGGAGCATCATTAACTCCGTCACCAGTCATCCCCACAATATAGCCATCTTTTTGGAATAGTTTAACCATCTTAAGCTTGTCTTCCGGTAAAACATCAGCAATTCCGGCTAAATCATTAACGTCAGTTTTATCATTGAAATCGTGAATTGAGATAACTTTTCCTTTTAAGCCAACCTCTTTAGCAACAGCTTCTGCAGTTCTGCGGTTATCTCCAGTCAACATAATTGGTTTGATTCCGCGTTTTTTAAGTTCTTCTAGAGCTTTCTTTGAATCTGACCTGACTTTATCACGTAAAATGAATATTCCAGCTAGTTTGTCATTAATTAGAACTGCAACTGAACGACCAGCAGTAAAATCAATATTTTTAGCTTCTTTATCAGCATTTTTATCTATTAAAGAAAGTTGCTTAAAAGAACCTAACTTAATATTGTAGTTACCAACAATAGCCATTGAATATCCAGTATCAGATGTGAAGGGGACAAATTTTTCCGGAGTATCAGGACTAATATCTTTTTCTTTTAGGTATTCATCAATGGCAGAATCAATGATACTAGGACTACGTTTATCAGTAGCTGCTCCAACTAAGGCAAGAACTTCGTTATTGGGAAGGTTGCTGAGATTGTCCCATTGAGAGACGGCCGTCTTGTTTTCAGTAATTGTTCCAGTTTTATCAAGTAGCAATAAGTTTAAGTTTGCCGCATCTTGAATACCGGTTAAGTCAGATGTTAATACTCCTTCTTTACTTAGACGAGTTGCCTCAAAAGAATTAGATAAAGCAAATGTAGATGGCATAGCAACCGGAATAGAGGCGATAAACATCATGGCTAAGAATGGGAGCATTTCAATGACATTTTGTCCTCGAATCAATGCTGCGATTACTAAAATTAAAGTTAATACACCGTCTAAGAGACAGAGGTAATAGATAATTTTGGTTAATAGCTGTTGTAAATGACCAGGAGCAGCAGAATTGTTGATTAAATTAATAGTTTTTCCCGAACGGGAATTGCTTCCTGTTGCCGTTACTACTGCTAGGGCATCCCCATCCACTACGGTAGTTCCGGCATAAGCAGTATCACCAACAGATTTTTTAATGGCTTTTGATTCACCAGTAATTGAGCTTTCATCAACTGTAATCTGTCCTTGAGCAATTTTTACGTCAGCTGCTAAAACATCCCCACGTTTTAAGCTGATCAAGTCCCCAACAGCAAGAAATTTTGAATTTATTTGTTTCCATTTTCCACTTCTTTTTACAGACACTGTTGGAGTTAGCTCATGAGAAATTGTATTTAGAACTCTGCGAGACTTTTTCTTTTGTGTAGCTCCATTAAACGCTGCAAATAAAAGCATTAATAAAACAAATAAGGACTGGATCCATTTACCTAAAATGCATTCTAATAATAAGGCTGCTTCTAAAATCCAGGCCGATAAGTTCCATAACTTGGACATAAATTCT
>CAMFQH010000022.1:0-13919 GCA_945980025.1 uncultured Lactobacillus sp. | reverse complement strand
ATCCAGAGGATTCAAAAGTTCCAGTTCAAGCTGAAACTCCAACTGAATCAACTAATGATGCTCCTATTCTTCCAGACCAACTTTCCACTAATACTACTATTAAGGAAGTAGCAACTGTAGAAACCAAAGAATCTGGTAAGGCAGAAGCAGCTACAACTGAGGATGTTTCATTACCTCAAACTGGTCATAAACATTCTAATGCAGGACTTATTGGACTAGGATTAGCAACCATTGCGTCACTTTTAGGCTTAGCAGGTACTAGAAAACGCAAGAAAGATTAAATTAGTTGAATAAAATAGTTTTGTGAAAAACGCTACCTCCGGGTGGCGTTTTTTAGTATAGTGGAGTGTGGATAATAAAAGTGGAAAGTGAGACTGAAAATGATTAAGCTTATTGCAACTGATATGGATGGTACTTGGTTAAGAGAAGATAAGACTTATGATAAGGAACTCTTTGAAAAAGAATTTCAAATTATGCAGGATCGTGATATTAAATTTGTTATTGCTAGTGGTAATCAGTATGAAAATATCCTCGATCGTTTTCCAAAAGCTAATAAGAATATGTACTTTGTGGCTGAAAATGGTGCTTTAGTAGCTCATGGAAATGAAATTCTTCAAATATCTGATTTATCTGACGAAGATTATCAAACAATGCTTGAAATTGTGGAAAAATTACCATATAAGGCTATTGTTGCTGGTGTAACTAGTGCATATGTTGAAAAAAGCAGTGGAAAAGAATTTGCAGAAGATCTAAAAAAGTACGTTAAGAAAATTCAAGTTGTTGATAGCTTTAACGATATCGATGATCGTATTTTTAAAGTAAGTCTTCGCGTTCCAGAAGATGAGATGCCTAAGGTCTTGGATCAACTTAGAGAAGATTATCCACAGATTGGTTTTGTCTCAGGCGCAAGTACTGCTATTGATATGCAGACTAAAGGAATGAATAAAGCCGTAGGTTTAGAATATTTGGGTAAAAAACTTAAGATTAAATCTAGTGAAATGGTGACATTTGGTGATAGTGGTAATGATGTTGGTATGCTTAAGTTTGCAGGTACTAGTTTTGCTACGGCTACCGCTCTTCCAGTTGCAAAGAAAGCTGCGAATCAAATCATTGGATCTAGTGAAGAATCAAGTGTGCAAAAGAAAATTCTTGAGTTACTCTCATAATTAAATGTAAGTTGAGATAGGTGAACAAGTTGAACGATCAAATTATTCGAGTTACTAGAGCTTTAAATCATCCCATTCGAATTCAAATTCTTTATTACTTAAATGACAATCAAAAAAGTAGTGTAAATAACTTGGTAAAACAGTTTGATGTTAGTCAGCCAGCTATTTCTAGGCACTTAAGAATCTTAGAAGAGGCTAAGCTAGTTAAGAGTGAGCAAGTTAAGCAAGAGCGCTACTATAGCTTAGAGGACAAGCACGTTATTAAGATTCTAGATGTCTTGAGACGGCACGTTAATGAAGATTTTTAGTTCAAGGACTTGAATAATCACAGCATTTTGACTGTCTTTTTTCTGAACATCTTTGACAAACATATAAAAATATGTTTATATAAAGATGTAATTTTAGAGAAAAAGCATTAAATTAAAAATTCAGCAAAATTTTTTATTATTTACACTTATTGATAGCATCAAGTCTGAGACGTCTTGGTGCTATTTGTCTATCTAGAAAAATGTTGACATAATAAAAAATTTAGCTTAGTCTAACTTTAAGTTAGAACTTATGCTGAATTTTCTAACTTAATGCTTTTTTGTTTTGCACAGGAGGATATTTATGCAAAATTTTAACTCTAAAATTACAAAATTTATTTCTATTATGGGGTTAGTGACGCTTTTATCATTGATAACAGTAGGATGTTCGAATAAGCAGAACTCTACTAGTCAATCAAATAAGATTTCGATAGTTACAACAACTAATGTCTATTCAGATATTGCTAAAAATATTGTTGGAAAATATGGAACAGCGACTGCAATTATTGATAAAAGTAGCGTTGATCCACACGATTTTGATCCGACAACAGCAGATGCTAAAAAGGTAGCTCAGGCAAATATTATCGTTGCAAATGGGCTAGGTTATGATTCATGGATGAATAAGTTAGCGAAATCTGTTGATAAAAAGCCTGTCTTAGTCGGTGAAGACTTGATGGGATTAAAGAGCGGAGATAATCCACATATTTGGTACAATTTAGATATGCCAACTAAGTACGTTGAATATTTGGTTAAGCGTTTATCTAAGTTGGATAAGAAGCATGCCGCTTATTTTAAGGAAAATGGCGAAAAATACTTAGCCAAGATCGACAAAATCAAACAGCTAGCTCAGGCTAATAAGGGTGATCAAAAACCAGTTTTTGTTAGTGAACCAGTCTTTGACTATGCTTTGCAAGAAGCTGGCTATAAAATAGGCGATAAGGAATTTGAAGAAGCTATCGAAAATGGTACAGATCCTAGTCCTAAGACGATTAATGAAATGAACAATTCTATTAAACAAAAGAAGATTGCCTTTTTTGTTAATAATACTCAGGCAAGTAGCTCAACAGTTAAGTCTTTTGTTAAACTTGCAAAAAAGAACAATGTTCCAGTTTTAAATGTTCGGGAAACTATTCCTAATAACACTACTTACTTAGCTTGGATGAAAGAAAATTATCAAAAACTAGCTGATATTCAAAAGAATTAAATGGGATCAGGTTATTAAATGAGAAGAGGAGCAGTGAGATGACTGATATATTAACAGTTAAAGACCTGGGGATGAAATTTGAGGATAAGGTAATTTTTAAAGACTTGAATTTTACCCTATCGAAGGGGTCGATGACAGCTCTACTTGGTGCAAATGGTACAGGAAAAACAACCTTGATTAGAATTTTGATGGGAATGTTACAACCAACGACAGGATCGTTTAAATTTGCGCCAGATACAAAAGTGGGGTACGTACCGCAATTTAGAAATTTGGATGCTGATTATCCCCTCTCAATCCGGGCCTTTGTAGAACTTAATACTCCTTTATTTAAGAACGCTCGGGTGAAGGCGAGAGTAAATCAAATTTTAAAAGAGACCCATTTACTAGATATTCAAAATACTAGGATGGGCGAAGCTTCCGGAGGTCAAAAGCAGCGTGCATATTTAGCTCAAGCTTTGTTAGATAAACCAGACTTCATTATTTTAGACGAGGCAACAGCTAGCTTAGATCCAGTTGCTAAAGAAGAGTTAATGTCATTGATTAAGCACTTAAACGAAAAACACGCAATGACTGTTTTGTTTACAACTCATGACATTCCTCTAGCTAAGAAATATATGAAAGATTATCTTTTATTTAAGGATAAAGGTTTAATTGCTGGTAAAATTAAAGACTTAACTGAAGAGGTGGGTGAAGAATAATGTTTGCATATGATTTTATGCGCTATGCATTTCTAGCTAGTACTTTTATTGCTATTACCTGTGGAATAGTGGGTGTATATGTTGTAGCTAGAAGTTTTTCATTCTTAGCTCACACTCTATCAGAAATTGGTTTTGCCGGAGCCGCTTTTGCGGTTTGGATTGGTTGGGTTCCTCTCTGGGGCATGGTTCTTTTTACTTTGCTTGGCTCAATCAGTGTTGGTGAACTATCCATGAGAAGTGATCAGAAAGAATCCGCAATTAGTGCGATTTCAGCCTTGTTCATTGGCTTGGGTGTACTATTTTTAGCTATTGCTGGCGGTAATAGTCGCTATGCGACTAACATCTTATTTGGTTCAATTATTGGAGTTGATAGAGATGGAGTCATTCAACTAGTTGTTCTTTCTCTCTTTGTTTTAGCAATAATTTTCCTAGTTTTAAGACAGTTAAACTATGATTCATTTGATCATGTAGGGGCAGTTAGCCATCATATTAATACAAGCTTAGTTTCAGTAGTATTTTTAATTGCTTTGGCTTTAGCTGTTTCAATTGGTGCACAAGTTGTCGGATCATTATTAGTCTTTATTTTATTAACTTTGCCATCTTCAAGTGCTCGCTACTTAGGTAAGACAATTCCTGCTATGTTATGTTGGTCAGTTGGGATCGCCTTGTTTGGAGTTTGGACAGGTTTAGTTTTAGGATACGTAACTAATTTACCGGTCACTTTCTTTATTTCGATTATTGAAGTTGGAATTTATTTATTTGTTTATGGCGTTCATGCTTTTAAGAAATAAAACTGTTATTTAGAACCTACAAGGGCTCTCTTGCTCTTGTAGGTTTTTTGTTTTTAAATTTCCTTAATATGTGGAAAAAGGATAAAATTAAATAGTATTATTTTTTAGATGAGGAAAACTATGTGGATAAATTTTTTATGGGCATTAGTGCCAATCATCTGGTTGATAATTTCTCTTGGAATTATTGGTATGCCGGCTTCAAGGGCATGTACGATTGGTTTAATTATTACAATTGCTGATGCTGTTTTAATGTTTAAACAACCCATAATTAATACTCTTTCTGGAGCCTTAGAAGGTATTATAATGGGAATTTGGCCAATCATGTATGTAATTTTGGCTGCGCTTTTTATATATCAGATTACAACTGATTCAGGTAGTATGGGGACGATTGAAAAATTATTATCATCAATCACAACCGATAAAAGAATTTTAGTATTAATAATTGCTTGGGGTTTTGGTGGCTTTCTAGAATCTATCGCTGGTTTTGGGACTGCTGTAGCAATCTGTGCAGGAATCTTAATTTCCTTAGGTTTAGAACCGATCCAAGCTTCAGTAATTTGTTTGGTTGCCAATAGTACGGCAACTGCATTTGGTGCAATTGGCTTGCCAGTTTTGACATTAGCTGAAGTAACTAATCTTAATGATGTGCAATTAGGATTTATTGTAACCTTGCAATTGGTCATTTTAGTTATTTTAGTACCTTTTATTTTAGTTATGCTTACTGGCAAAAGTATTAAGGCCCTGAAAGGTATTGTTTTTATTACTTTAATGTCAGGGGTTGGAATGGCAATTCCGCAAGTTATTATTGCTAAGTTTACTGGGGCTGAGCTTCCAGCCTTAGTCGGATCATTGTTTTCAATTTTAGTTACTGTCTGGCTGACTAAAAGAAAAACTGGTTCAGTAGAGGAAGTAGAAAATGAAAGTGTCGGCGAAATTATCAAGGCTTGTTCACCATTTATTTTGGTTTTTATTTTCGTTCTACTGGCTTCCTCTCTTTGTCCACCTGTGAATAACTTTTTAACTAGTGTAACTACCCATTTACATGTTTACTTAGGAAAAAATCCTAATGATTTACCAATTAATTGGCTTTCCTCTCCAGGAACATTAATTTTATTAGCGGGAATAATTGGAGGAAAGATTCAAGGCTTAAGCTTAAGCCAAATGGTCAAAATCTTGCTCAATGTTTTGAAAACAATTGGTATGACAACAATTACAGTTTGTGCAATTGTGGGTTTAGCTAAAGTTATGGTATATGCAGGAATGACTAAAGCATTAGCGGTAGCCTTAGTAAGCTTACTTGGACCAGCTTATCCTTTATTTGCACCATTAATTGGAGCTTTAGGAACATTCTTAACCGGCTCTGCAACGTCAGCCAACGTTCTATTTGGTAATTTACAGTATTCTGCTGCACAATCATTAGGAGTAAGCAAATATTGGATTGTTGCTTCAAACATGACTGGTGCAACGGCTGGGATGTTATCACCGCAGAATATTGCAGTAGCTACCGGTGCAATTAATAAAGAAGGGCTAGAAGGAAATATTCTAAAAGAAACGACTAAGTGGGGCAGTATTTACTTGTTAATTACCTGTGTATTTCTATACTTAGTTGGTTTGATTACTAAATTAGTATAAAGTAAAAAAGTTCTTGATCTCAGAAGTTAGATCAAGAACTTTTTGTTTACAAATATATTTGTGTTTTTACTAGATTGTTTTCAGTTCATTAACGATTTTTTCAAACTCATTAAGTCGTTTTTCAAAAGTATTAAATGCGTCTCTTAAGTAATCAGCCTTTGTCATATCGACACCGGCACGTTTCATTATTTCTGTTGGATAATCTGAAGAACCAGCCTTTAAGAAATTAATATAAGCTGTACGTTCTTCGTCCGTACCATGAACAACATTATTTGCAAGGGCTGTAGCAGCAGCAAAACCTGTTGCATATTGGTAAACATAGAAGTTGTAATAGAAGTGAGGAATACGGGCCCATTCTTTAGCAATCTCTCCGCCCGGTTCTACACTATCACCGTAATATCTTTGGTTTAAATTGCCATAAAATTCATCAAGAACATCGGCAGTTAATGGTTGACCATTTGCATCAGCTTCATGAATAAACTGCTCAAATTCTGCAAATTGTGTTTGACGGAAAAGTGTACCCTTAAATGAATCAAGATAGTGATTCAAAACAAATGCGCGTGTTTTAGGATCGGTAATTTTATCTAAGAAGTATTCAGTTAAAATATTTTCATTAGTTGTTGATGCAATTTCAGCAACAAAAATTGGGTAGTCTCCATATACATATGGTTGAGTATTTCTTGTATACCAGGAATGCACTGAGTGTCCAGTTTCATGAACTAGAGTATATAGAGAATCAAGATTATCCTCCCAATTTAATAATTCATATGGATCAGTATCATAGGAACCACCAGAATAAGCGCCTGTTACCTTATTTTGGCTTTCAACCACATCAATTACACGATTATTAAAGATGTAATCAACATGTTCGAGGTAATCTTTTCCTAATGGCGCTAAGGCTCGTCTAGCTTCATTTTTTGCTTCTTCAAAGTTATAAGAAAGACTGGGCTCACCTGTTAATGGAACATACATATCATACATTTGTAAATCAGAAAGACCTAAAATCTTTTTTCTTAAACTAACGTAGCGATGAAGTAAGTTGAGGTGACTATTTACCTCTTTAACCAATGTATCGTAAACAGCTGTTGGTACGCCATTTTCACTTAAAGCAGCCTCTCGAGCTGAATTATATTTATGTACTTGAGCATTAAAATTGTGGGCTTTTACTTCACCTGATAAAGTTGAAGCGAGACTATTTTCAAACTGGCCATAGCTTGCATACATAACATCAAATGCATTTTTGCGAACATTTCTATCTTGTGACTGAATTAGAAGTGAATATAAGCCATCAGATAATTGGACCATCTCTCCGTCTTCATCTTGAACATAGCCGTATTCCATATCAGAATTAGTTAAAACATTGAAAGTATTAGCGGAAGTTCCTATTGCATCTCCAGCAGCGGCAATAATTTTTTCTTCACTTGCTGGTAAAGTATGAGGACGTTTCTTAGTAATTTGTTCAAGTCGATGTTGATACTCTTTTAAACGGGGCTCATCTTGCATAAATTTAGCAAGTGTTTCTTCTGGGATAGATAAAATTTCAGGATCGACAAAAGAGATAGCGGCGCTCATCTGGTTAGCTAAGCTTTGAGCTTTAGCAACGAGGCCTAGATAATGAGTATTACTAGTATCAACGTCGCTTGACATAGTAGCATAAACGTACACTTTTTCTAAACGACGATTTACAGATAAAATTTCTGTAATTCCTTCATATAAATCTTGACCAGATTTAGCAAGATTTCCCTTAAATCTACCTAAATTTTTAATTTCGGTTGCGACCTGATTATATTCTTGTTCCCATTCCTGATCGTCTTTAAAAACACGACTAAGATCCCATTTGAGATCATCAGATACTTCATTTCTTGTTGGAATAGCCATACCTTGTCCTTCTTTCTACCATATAATTTTTATTAATCATCATTATAGAACATTATTTCGCTTGCTAAAAAATAAAATTTTTTTAATAATGAATTTAATGCGCTTAACTAAGTAATTTTGTATTATGAAAAGGTAAGCTGATTTTCAGAGGAGTTAAAAATTAATGAGACCTGAGGAACCCAAAAGACCACGCCAAAAACTAAGAAGAAATAATGTGTTTGCGGCGAGTAAAAAAGATTATAAAAATGGAAATAATTTTGCTCGTTTGGTAGGTCTCTTATCAATTTTACTTGTTTGTGGAAGCGTAGCTTACTTTGCTCATGCATATTTCTCGGCTATGAGTTCAGTTCAACAAGCTTATCGAGGAACAGGAAAAACATCGCAATTGATTTCTCAGAAAAAGCCAATTTCAATTCTAATTCTTGGCGTTGATCAAGGAATTGAAGGCAGGCATGACCGGGGTAATTCCGATACGATGATCTTAGCAACTATGAATCCAGAGAAAAAAGAAGCAACAATGACCTCAATTCCCAGAGACTTGTTAGCTGATATCAAAGGTGACGGAAGTGGAGAAGGGAAGTACTACATGTTCCGGGTTAACTCTGCTTATCAAGTTGGCGGAAGCAAAGGAGCAACTCGGACAGTAAAAGCACTTTTAAATACACCAGTTAACTACTATATGGAAGTTAATATGAAGGCTCTAGAAAGTATGGTAGAAGCTTTGGGCGGAGTAGATGTTAATGTACCATTTACCTTTACTTATCACACGCATTTTAAGAAGGGAAAACAGCACTTAAATGGCAAAGAGGCCTTAGACTATGTGCGGATGCGTAAAGAAGATCCGAAAGGTGATTACGGTCGACAAATGAGACAAAGACAGGTAATTAATGACATTGTACGTAAAGGGATGTCAGTTAATTCAATCACTAACTATCGCAAGATTCTTAAGGTCTTTGCCAAGTATGTTAAAACTAATCTGACTTTTGATGATATGCTTTCAATTGCAATGAATTATCGCGGATGTACTCAGAATATTAAGAGTGGCTATATTCAAGGACATAATGTTTGGATTGGAGCGGCAGCGATGCAAGTGGCCTCTACAAAGGAACTACAACGCGTATCGGATTTAGTTCGTTCTAGTTTAGGATTAAAACAGGAAAAACTCCATAATCAAGAAACAAGGCAAAATAGTCTGCAGCAAGGTTTAAATTGGAATGATCCAGAAGACTTTAGAAATTATGTAATTTATGATAAAGATTCTGACACTATTCCATGGGATGGTAATTAAGAAAAAAGCAGCTAGCGAAATGCTAACTGCTTTTTTTAGTATATCTGTTGATGATTCTATCTTAGTGATTTTAGACCGTAACTGCAACTGTTGTTTGTAAAGTTTTAGTTACCTAATTCAGAATTTGGGTTTTCTTGACTAAGTCTTTTTTCTTCAAACTTGATATCGGCTAACTTATTTTCCTTTTCTTCTTTTATTTGATCTTCTTTGAACTTTTTACTTAGGAGAGTTGGTTTAATGGTATTTTCAACTAGGCTTTTAGACACATTAAAATTGGTATCTTGATCAGCTGCCTGGGAAGTGGTAACTGAATTAGTTAAAAAACCAAAGCCTAATAATACAATAAGCGCTATTGAAATTCCCTTCTTGTGTGTCAAAGTGTTTACTCCTTTTAAGTTTAAATTTAGTAATAATTAAATGGTAATCATGTTACAATAGTGATATTTAAAAAGTCATTTTTAATTTACTTAACAAACTGTATTATAGAAGAGGATTATTGCAGTAAATTAAAGCGAAATTTACATTTTTTTACAAAAACTTCAATTACGTAAATTTAATGTAATATTTGAAAGATCAGTGTAATAAAAAGGATGATGAAAAAATGAAGCAAACTAAGTATTTTCCAGTTATTTATGGGGTAATATCAGCCCTTATTGCATTTATTGCAGTGTTTTTTATTGCACAGAGAACCTTCCATTTTTCTGTATCAATGGCTATTTTAAGTGCTGGAATTTTTGCGGCTTTCTTTTATGTTCTGTCATATTTTAGAGGACATGCTTCTTATGAAATTAAGGCAATTGTAGCTAAATATCATTTAACAGATGAAGAACTTGCCAAAATAACTGGGATGAAGGCTAGTGATTTTCCGATCTATCACAATAAGCTTCAGTTAATTATCCCTAAAAGACAATGGCCAAAAGTCTTAAATGCGCTTCAAGAATATGATCGGCAGCGTCAATTATCAAATGAAAAAGAGAGAAAATAATGAGTTTACTAACAGTTAAAAATTTAAGTCAGACATTTATTGATAAAACTTTATATGAAGACGCAAACTTTGTCTTAAATAAAGAAGACCATATGGGAGTAACAGGACAAAATGGAGTTGGTAAATCGACTTTAATTAAGATTTTGACCGGTGAAATTACTCAAGATAATGGCGAAGTTAAATGGCAAAATAAAATTCATGTTGGGTATTTAGATCAGTATGCCAAACTTGAAGAAGGTATAGAGCTTAAGGAATTTTTGCAGACTGCCTTTAGTGATCTTTTTGAAAAAGAAAAAGAATTAAATGAACTCTATGTGAAATATGGTGAAAATGGGGATGAAGCTCTCTTAGAAAAGGCAGGTAAGATTCAGACTTTACTTGAGGAAAAAGAATTTTACGATATTGATACCAAAATTGACCGCGTAGCGACGGGGTTAGGATTAGCGGATTTGGGTTATAGCCGGGATGTATCAAAACTTTCTGGTGGACAAAGATCTAAGTTGATTTTGGCTAAGCTTCTTTTACAAAATCCAGACGTACTGGTTTTAGATGAGCCGACAAACTACTTAGATGTTAATCATATTGACTGGCTTGCTGACTATTTGAATAACTTTGAGGGTGCTTTTATCGTTGTTTCACACGATTATGATTTTTTAGGTAGAATCACCAACTGTATTATTGACATTGATTTTGGAACTATTACGCGCTATACAGGTGATTTAAAGCATGCACTTCGTCAAAAGGAAGCTGACCGAGAAAGCTATTTAAAGGCTTATGCCAACCAGCAGAGAAAAATTCAAAAGACTGAGGCATATATTAGAAAAAATAAAGCTGGTTCTAGATCTAAAAGTGCTAAATCGCGGGAAAAACAGCTAGCGAAGATGGAAATTTTAACGCCACCACAAAATAATAAAAAGGCGCATGTCCTTTTCCCTTATGTTGACACTGCATCAAACTTGCTTTTGCAAACTCAAGATTTAGTAATTGGATATGAACAGGCATTAGTAAAATCAGCATTTAACTTTTCTGTTGGAAATGGGGAAAAGGTAGCTGTAACAGGTTTTAATGGAATCGGAAAAACTACACTGCTAAAGACTTTACTAGGAAAGTTAAAACCAATTTATGGTAATTTTGAATTATCTTCAACAGCTAAGCTTGCTTATTTTCAACAAGATTTAGCTTGGCCTAATAAAAATATGACGCCTTTGCAATATTTACAAGAAGAATTTCCACGTCTGCGTCCTAGAGAATTACGACAAGCCTTAGCAAGAATGGGGTTAACTGCACAGCAGGCTATGAGTCCTTTAAAAGAGCTTTCTGGTGGAGAACAAGAGAAGGTCAAGCTTGCTAAGATGCAGTTTGAGCCATCCAATTTACTATTCTTGGATGAGCCAACAAATCACTTAGATATTGCTACAAAAGATTCTTTAAGAAAGGCAATTGTTGAATTTAATGGTGGAGTAATTATTGTTAGCCACGAGAGAGATTTCTTTAGAGGAAATTGGGTGGATAAAACAATTGATATTGAGAAGATGAATAATGAATAATATTTAGAGGATTGAAATGGAAAAAGAGCGTGTAAGTCAAGAGTATGCCACTGAAGTGTTAGATACGTGTTTAAAAGCAGGTCGATTGATGCTCGAAGGTGGAAGTGAAACTTATAGAGTTGAGGATACGATGCTTAGAATAGCACGTAATGCTGGCATTGTTGGTGCTAGATGTTTTACGACTACAACGGGAATATTTATGAGTATAGGAAAGCACTCCTATACCCAACTCACTCAAGTTAAAAAAAGAAATATTAACTTAGAATTAGTAGATCGAGTTAATGAATTATCACGTGAGTTTGCAACAAAAAAAATCACCTTAGATGAATTACAAAATGGTCTAAAACAAATATCTATATCTATTCCTACTTTTCCTGTGTGGCTACAAATTATTGGGGCTTCTATTGTAAGTCCTACTTTAATGGTTTTATTTATGGATGATTATGATTGGATTGATTTTCCAGCAGCTGCTGTTATTGGGGGCTTGTCTTATGGCGTCTATTTAGCTATTAAACACTATACTAGCGTGCGATTTTTATCAGAAATGCTAACAGCAATATTTATGGGTATGATTACAATCTGCACATGTAATATATTTCCAAATCTCATGGTTGATAATATTTTGATTGGATCATTGATGCCTCTAGTTCCTGGAGTAGCTATAACAAATGCATTGAGAGATTTATTTGATGGTGATCTATTATCGGGAATAGCTAGGGCTACAGAATCAATATTAACAGCAGCTGCGTTAGGTGGAGGAATAGGAATTGCAATTAAGTTATTGTGGGGTGGAATGTGATGTCCCTATGGACAGAGGTAATTATTAATTTAGCATTTGCGTGGCTTGCATCTGTAGGATTTGGACTAACTATTAATGTTCCTCATCGAGCTCTAATACTTTGTGGCGTCAGTGGAAGTGCCGGCTGGATCGTATATTGGTCGGTAAATCAAATTGGCGTTGGACGTCTAGGCGCTAATTTTTTAGGAGCATTATGTGTTGGAGTCCTAGATATAATATTTGCACGTATTAAAAATTGTCCTGTAATTATCTTTAATATTCCTGGGATAGTACCATTAGTACCTGGTGTACCAGCCTATCAGGCAGTCCGAGCTATGGTAGAGGGACAATTATCTAATGCTGAGGATTTAATATTACGCGTCATAATTGTTACTGTTGGAATTGCTATGGGATTTATGCTGGCACAATCAATTGGAGAAATCTTTTTTAAGATGCGTAGAAAGAGAAAAAATAAGAGAAATTTGGTATAATAGAATGTGCGACGAGTCGAGGAAAACGCGAGATGCGTTCTTTGACAGAGATCATCTAGACTTTAGAAGTCAAAGCACGGGAAGTGCTGATGATGGGCTACTTTGGCTGTGAAACAAAGACCCTGACATACTTTTGTGTGTTTCTCGTAAAAAAAGACTAGCTTTCTTTTGAAAGTTAGTCTTTTTTAGTACTACAATATCTTTGAAAGTAACTTAATGAGGTAAAAACTTATGAAAATATCTATTCATCATATTGTAACTCAAAAGGTCGGTAATTCAGTTGGCTTTTCACTACCCGCTTCTTTTAAAGTGGAAGTAGGAACTGAGTATGCAATTCATCAGAAAGCTGATGGAAGTTTGATCTTAATACCGAAAATTTCTAATCCTTATACCTCCGATGCTAAATTTGAAGATGTACCAGGACCAGAAAGGGAAGCTTGGGAAAATATGGCTATGGAGGAATTACGTCATGCCGAAGAATAAATTTAAACAGGGAGATATTGTGTGGGCGGATTTTTCACCGTCAGTTGGACAAGAAATGAAGGGAAAACATCCTGCGGTAGTAGTATCGTCTAATTCATATAATGAAAAGACTAATTACCTAATGGTTTGTCCAATTACATCCCACGGCAACCATTTCCCTACCTACTTGGACTTATTCGGATATCATATTCATGGTCGTGTAAATGCAGCTCAAATTCAAACTTTTTCCAGAATGAGATTGTTAGATGAAAAACCAGCAGATCATCTTAGACCAGAAGATATGCTTAAAGTAATGGAATTACTTAGTTTTGCTCTGCAACTTGATTAGACGAGTAGTTAATTTTTGTAGTTGCATGAAAAAGATTTATTGAGTATCTTAGTAATGAAAAAGGATACACAAAGGAATTTTTATCGTGAAAATTAAACAAGAAGAAATAACTAAAAAAATTGAAGAACAAGATTATCTTCAAGATCTTGAGACAATTAAATATAGCGAAATAACCAAGACAAAATTAAAAAATATTGCAACTAAAATGATTAATGAAGCTGTGCAGGCTTTTAAACATGACTCCCTCATTCAAACGCAGCTGGCCATTAGTGGAAGAAGACCAATGACTTTTGCCCTTGAAAGTAATATCATTAATCTTCCATTTGCTAACTACAAAAAAATTAG
>CAMFQH010000021.1:0-14616 GCA_945980025.1 uncultured Lactobacillus sp. | reverse complement strand
ATAAAAATAGGAACCCTCAAATTGAAGGTTCCTATTTTTCTGTATTCAGATTTTCTTTTTTAAGTAGATCATATCAATCAATTGGTGACCTGCTTCATAAATTGGATAATTATAATTATCTACGAAAAAATTTTTTATTCGGCCGGAAGGTTTAAATCCGCATTTCAGATAAAATGGAATCGTTAAAGGACTGTCACCAGTTCCAACTTGCAAGAATTTATAATCCCCTTTATATTTTTCCGAAATATAATTGATTAATTTTTTAGCATAGCCCTTCCCTTGATCAACAGGATAAGTGGCAAGATTTTTTATCTCAATAGTACGATTATCTTCATATGTTATGACACACTCTGATCGCACTTTTCCGTCATCAATCAAGATATACATTCTTCCCCGATCAAGATAACGATCAACCATATCTTCCTGTTCATCAGCTAGTAACAATAAATCAAGATATTGTTTTTTATGATCTTTAACTTCTCTAATATCCATCGTATCAGATATTTAATCCTATAATTCAGTCATTTCATCAGTATCTTTAGTATTTAAATCTACTAATTCTCCCGACATTTTATAGATAACCCATTGTGCTAGATTAACTACATGGTCGCCAATACGTTCAAGCAAACGAATTACCATAAAGTAGCTTGAAGAAGCGACCGCTGCTTCTGGATCTTGCTTAATTCCAGAAATAATTAACTTACGAGCCTTTACATATTCCTCATCTACTTCATCATCTTTTTTAGCAACTTCACGAGCCAATTTTTCATCACCTTGTACATAGGCCTTTAAAACTTGGTCTAACATAAAGTTAACTTTCTTGGACATTGACTTAATAATTGCTTCAACTTCTGGAATACGGGGATTTCCCTTTACTCGAATTGTTTCCCAAGCAATTGAATTAGCATTTTCACCAATTCGTTCTAAATCATTAGTAGCTTTTAAGATACTAATAACATTTCTAAAGTCACTAGCAACTGGTTGTTGAAGAGCCATTAATTTTAAGGTTCTTTTTTCAACTTTTGTAGCAGCACGTGACACTTTTTGATCATCTTTAACTAGGCTTTGAGCTAGTTTTTTATCATGTTCAACAAAAGCTTGTGTTGCTTCTTCAATCGCTTCACTAACATCAATACCCATTCCCATGAAACGAGTATTCAACTTACGTAATTCATCTAAAAAAACTTCATGCATCTTAAAAACTCCTTTATTAACCAAAACGTCCATTCAGATAATCACTAGTAATTTGCTTTCTCGGATTCATAAACATATCTGAGGTCTTACCATACTCAATTAAGTCCCCACTCATTAAGAAAGCAGTATAGTCGCTAATTCGAGAGGCTTGTTGTAAGTTGTGCGTTACCATGATAAAAGTAAAATCATGCTTTAATTCAAGAAGAGTCTCTTCAATCTCACTACTTGAAATTGGATCCAGAGCACTTGTAGGCTCATCAAGCAAAACTACTTTTGGACGAACCGCTAAAGCACGAGCAATACAAATTCTCTGTTGTTGTCCTCCAGAAAATGCTTGAGCGTTTCGATCTAAATTATCTTTAGTCTCTTTCCAAATTGCGGCTTGCTTTAAACTTTCTTCAACTCGCTGGTCGATCAATTCTTTATCTTTAATCCCAGCAATTCTAAGACCGTAAGCAATATTGTCATAAACAGAAAATGGAAAAGGACTTGGCTGCTGGAACACCATTCCAACATCTTTACGCAATTCTACCAAATCCATTTTAGGACCATAAATATTCTTATTTTCAAATTTAATCTCACCACTAATATGAATATTAGGTATGTCGTCATTCATTCTGTTCAAACAACGAAGAAAGGTTGATTTTCCGCATCCTGAAGGACCGATTAAGGCAGTAAGTTCTTTTTCTTCAAAGTCTAAGCTAATGCCGTGTAAAGCTTCAACATTTCCATAGCTTAGGTGAACATCTTTACTTGTAATAATATTTTCCACAGTAAACCCCTTATCCAAAACTTCCGCGAATGTAGTCTTCCGTAATTTCACCCTTAGGATTAGTAAAAATATTTTCAGTAGTGTCATACTCTAAAACATGACCTAAATGAAAGAAAGCTGTGTAATCACTAATACGACTAGCTTGTTGCATATTGTGCGTTACCATGATCATTGTATAGTCAGTTCTTAATTGCTTAAGAGTATCCTCAAGTTTAGAAGTAGAAACAGGATCAAGGGCACTAGCAGGCTCATCAAGTAATAAAATTTCAGGCTTCAATGCAAGAGCTCGCGCAATACATAATCGCTGCTGTTGACCACCAGACATTGCCAATGCACTCTTATCTAACTTATCCTTCACTTCATCCCATAGAGCGGCTGCTCTTAAACTTTCTTCTACAATTTGATCTAATTTTTGCTTGTCATTTTCACCATTTGCTTTTAGAGCATAAGTAATATTTTCTCTAATTGATTTTGGAAATGGATTAGGCTTTTGGAAAACCATTCCAATATTTTTTCTTAACTGGTAAACGTTAATATTGTTTTTATTGATATCTAAGCCATGGTACCAAATTTCACCGTCTACTCGAGCCACTTTATCATTCATTCTATTAAGACAACGTAAAAAAGTAGACTTTCCTGAACCAGATCCTCCAATTAAGGCTGTGATAGTTTTTTTCTTAAATTGAAGACTAGCATTAAAAAGCTTTTGAACGCTACCTCCGTAAAAAACGCTAAGGTCTTGCGTCGAAATAATCTGCTCATCTTTATCAAATTGATGAATATATGTCGGGGCTTCATTTACATTTTGCATAAATTTCTCCTTATGACTTAGCAGCTGTTAATTTGCGGTATAAATGATTACCCAAGGCACGTGCACCAAGATTGAATAAAATTACCACAATAATTAATAAAGCAGAAGTTGCAGCTGAAACGATTGTTGCATCGGGGATGATTCCTTCAGTATTAACCTTCCAAATATGAACAGCTAAAGTTTCTGCTGGACGCATCACATTTAAAAAACTAGTTGGACTAAATGGATTCCAATTACTGTAGTCAATTGTAGATCCACTTTGCCCTGCAGTATAAATTAAGGCAGCGGCTTCACCAAAAATTCTACCAGCACTCAAAATAATACCAGTTAAAATTCCTGGTAAGGCTGCCGGCAAAACGATCCCGCGAATTGTTTTCCAGTTAGATAAACCCAAGGCAAGTCCCGCATCTCTTTGCGCTTGCGGAACACCTTCAATAGCTTGTTCAATATTACTAGTTAGTGTTGGTAAATTAAAGAATGTAAGAGCCAAAGCACCAGAAATAATTGAAAAACCAAATCCAAACTGTACTACAAATAGTAAATAACCAAATAAACCAACAACAATTGAAGGAAGTGAGCTTAAAATTTCAATTGTTGTTCTAATTAAGTTAGTAAACCAATTATCTTTAGCATATTCCGCTAGATAAATACCTGCTCCCAAAGCAATTGGAAGTGAAATAATTAAGGTTAATACTAGCAAATATAAGGAATTAAATAGCTGATCTCTTACCCCTCCGCCAGCTTGATAGGAAGAAGCCTCAGAAGACAAAAAATGCCATGAAAGATGTGGCACACCCGAAACTAGAATATCGCCTAAAATTCCAAAGAGGATGATTACAACAATACTCACTAAGGTATAAATACCAGCAGTAGCAATTTTATTACGAGTTTTTGCATTCATTATTTCTGTCCTCTCTTTCCAATTAAGCGGACTAAGAAGTTAAAGACCAAAGACATAATTAACAATAGAAGCGCTAATGACCAAAGTGCATTATTTGGTAAGGTTCCCATAACTGTGTTTCCCATTTGACTAGTTAACTGACTAGTTAAAGTAGCAGATGGACTCACTAAGTTAGCTGGCATTAAAACTGCATTACCAATAACCATCTGTACAGCTAAGGCTTCACCAAAGGCTCTAGCCATCCCAAAAATTACCGCTGTCATAATTCTAGGAGAGGCAACTCGCAAAATCACTTTATAGATTGTTTGCCATTTAGTTGCACCTAAAGCTAAAGAAGCTTTCCGGTAATCAGATGGTACAGCTTTTAAACTATCAACAGTTAGCGAAGTAATTGTCGGTAAAACCATGACAAATAAAACTAAAGTCGCTGATAAAATACCGAACCCAGTTCCACCAAAAATATTTCTAATAAAAGGAACAATAACTGTTAATCCCAAGAATCCATAAACAACAGACGGAATTCCTACCAATAATTCAATTACTGATTGCAAAAAGCGTGCACCCTTTTTAGAAGAATACTCAGTCATAAATAAGGCTACTGCAATTGCAAATGGGGTTGCTACTAAAGCAGCTAGTAAGGTTACAGAAAACGAAGTTACAATCATCGCTGCTGCTCCGACGTGATTCTTTCCCTCACCTGGATCCCAATCACTAGAAGTTAAAAATTGAAAAACATTCACATGATCTTTAGTAAAAGTTTCTAGTCCATGAAATCCAATAAAACCAATAATTGAAGCAACCAAAATAATAATTAAAATAATGGCGCAATAAGTTAGTCCTTTACCCCAATATTCTTGTCGTGTTTCTTTTGATGGCTCAGTTAAGCTGGCAACATCAACCTTACTTGCACCAATCTTCTTTAATTTAACATGAGGAACTTTTTGCTTATCTAAAGCAGACTCAACTACTTTTTTAAGATCTTTGTTATTCATCAAAACGTCCTATTCTTTATTTTTGAACAACATGATTATTACTATCACGTTCGACCTGCATCTTATCGATACTAATATAGCCTAGTTTAGGTACTAAATCATTTTGTACCTTACTTCCAAGCATATAATCAATAAATTTTTGAACATTCTTGTTAGGTTTACCCTTAGTATAGATATGTTCATAAGACCAAAGGTGCCAGCGATTTGTCTCGACATTCTTATTCGTAGGCTTTATCCCATCAATACTTAATTTTTGAATATTTTCATCATTAGCATACGGGAATGAGATATAAGAAATTGTCCCTGGTGTAGAACTGACAATTTTACGTACAGTACCGTTAGAATCTTGTTCTTGAGCCTGAATTGGCTTTTTTCCATTTAGAACTAAACCTTCAAAAGTTCCACGAGTACCACTACCCTTAGAACGGTTAATTACAGTGATAGTTTGGTTCTTACCACCAACTTGTTTCCAGTTAGTAATTTTACCTGTAAAAATATCACTCAATTGCTGCTTACTCAAATTGCTTACACCGGCACTCTTATTGACAATAGGAACAATACCTACAACGGCAACAAGGTGATTTTGCAATTTCTTAGCATCTATTCCCTTTTGAGTTTCAGCAAAAACATCGGAAGTTCCAATTTCAACTGCTCCAGCCTGTACTTGGCTAAGACCGGTTCCCGAACCTCCTCCTTGAACAACAATATTACTGTCAGGATGAGACAGACGATAGTCATTTCCAGCTTGCTCAGCTAAAAGTTGCATGGCACTAGATCCAACAACAGTAATCTTATTGCTATTATTGTTAGCACAGCCTGTAAGTCCAATTAAAATAGCTAGCAGTCCACAAACAGCGGCTATTTTAAATTTAAAATTTTTTCTCATCGATTTCTCCATGTAATTTACAGTATTCAACAAGAATATTCTATCATATTAGTGCGTGTCAACAGAATGCTTATCCTCAACAAAAAAGCTAGGTTTTTCAACCTAGCTAAAATTTATTTATTCTCTAACATTCTCATAAACATATGAAATTTCATCTGGACGATATACTCCATGCAATTCTCCCACTTTGGTAAAATTCATTTTATCAATTAGATGTTGCATAGCGCTATTGTTTTCATGTGTATCAATTCGAATGCTATCAATATCTTTACGGTGATCACGAATATAATCAATTACTTCAGTCAAAAGCTTAGTAGCATAACCATGACCTGCGTGCTTTGAATGAATGGCAACGCGGTGAATTACAACATATTTATCAGTATCTAGAAGCCACTCACCTTTCAAATCATCATAAGAATGATCTGGTGCTTCAACTATAGAAATAGCACCTACTGTTTCCCCATCAGCTGAAACAGCTAAATAGGCAAAACCTTTTTCAATATCTTCTTTAATTTGATCTGGTGAAGGATAGTCTCCTTGCCATTGGTCAACTCCACGTTCTGCTAGTTGGTTAGCACCATCCTTTAAAATTGTCATAATTTGATCATAATCATCCATTGTAGCTTGTCTAATCTTCATTAAACTCATCCCCTTTAACTTTTCTAACGCAACTATTATAAAAAAAAGCACTCTCCTTGTAAAAAGAAAGTGCTTATTTTAAAAAATATTAATATTTAAAGTACTTTAGAAAGAAAGTCTTTTGCACGTGGACTTTGCGGATTTTCAAAAATTTGTTCTGGACTTCCTTGTTCCTGCAAATATCCATCTGCCATAAACCACACTTCATCAGAAACTTCACGGGCAAATCCCATTTCATGAGTAACAATAACCATTGTCATACCTGAATCTGCCAAGTCTTGCATTGTCTTTAAAACTTCGCCAACCATTTCTGGATCTAGGGCACTTGTTGGTTCATCAAATAGCATTACTTCGGGGTCCATTGCTAAAGCTCTAGCAATCGCAACACGTTGCTGCTGCCCACCAGACAAACTAGAAGGATATTGCTTAGCCCGATCTTTCAAACCCACTTTATCAAGCAATTCTAAAGCCTGCTTTTCAGCTTCTTCTTCACTTACGCCTTTAACTTTCATAGGAGCTAATTTAACGTTTTCAACTACATTCATATTTGGAAAAAGATTAAAGCTTTGGAAAACCATTCCCATTTTTTCTCTTAAAATATCTAATTCCTTTTCACTAATATGTGTTAAATCTTGCCCATCAAAAATTATCTTGCCGCTTGTTGGTGTCTCAAGTACATTAAGACAGCGTAAAAATGTACTCTTACCTGAACCTGATGGACCAATGATACTAATAACTTTTCCCTTCTCAACATTTGCAGAAATATCTTTGAGGACTTCTTTTTTTCCAAAACTCTTCTTTAAATGTTCAACCTTAATCATTGTCATTACGCTTCATCCTCTTTTCAAAGTGATTCAATAATCTCGTTAATGAGAAAGTCATAATAAAGTAAATAATCATGGCAATAAATAATGGTAGAACACCCTTATAAGTTGAAGTTTGAACTAATTGTGTTTGATACATTAGTTCTGCAACTCCAATTACTGAAACTAACGAACTATCCTTTAATAAAGTAATAAATTCATTGCCTAAAGCTGGCCAAATGTTCTTAATTGCCTGCGGAATAATGACATATCTAAAGGCTTTTTGACGGCTTAAACCAAGTGAGCGAGCTGCTTCCATCTGGCCTTTTGGTAAAGAATCAATTCCTGACCTAATATCTTCAGCCACATAGGCTCCAGAATTAAGTCCAATCGCAATAATACCTGCAACTAAAGCGGAAAGATTAGAAATCAAATATCCAATTCCGAAGTAAACAAATAAAATTTGTACCATTTGCGGCGTACCACGGATAAATTCAATGTAGCAAACAGCAAGCCAGTGTAAAATTGGATTCTTTGATAAACGCATCAAAGCTAAAATGATACCTAAAACAATACCAATAATTACTGAAAAAATAGTAATTACGATTGTGTACCAAATACCCTTAAAGAAATATGGAATGTACTTGGCAAAAGTATTACTTTTCTTTTCTGTCTTCATATATTTAGCAGCTGCTGGTAAATATTCTTTATTAATCAAGTCTTTCTTCTGAACTTGGTCAATTGTCTTATTTACTTGAGCTACTAAATCATCTTGTCCTTTAGCAATTGCAACTGCGTTTCCTGCTTGAGTTTCTTTTAAGTTTGAACGAACTGCAGCTAAACTACTATTATTTTCGGCATATGCTTTAGCAATTAATTCTTCTACTACTACTGCAGAAACCTTGCCTGATTGCAAGGCTAAAACAAGATTGTTAATTTTCCCAAGACCCTTTAATTTAGAATCTTTCATTTGAGACTTAACTAAATTATATTGGTTACTTCCCGTTTGTGCACCAACAGTCTGACCTTTAAGACTTTGGATACTTGTGTACTTGTCTTTATCTTTTTTATTTACTAAAAAATATTCACCGCTTGGCTTATAGTAAATTTTTGAAAATGCTACACTTTGCTTTCTTTCAGGAGTAGGCGTCATGGCCGAAATAACCATATCTACCTTTCCTGTCTCAAGTGCAACTAACAAGGAGTCAAAAGACATGTTCTTAATAACTAACTTCACGCCTAAGTCTTTAGCAATGTCTTTGGCTAGTTCAATATCTACTCCAACATATTTAGTCTTACCATTTTCACTTGCGGTAAATTCTAGTGGCGGATAATCAGCAGATGTACCGACTACTAATTCTCCACTCTTTTTAATCTTCTTCAAGACACTACCTTCTGCCACTTGCTTTTGGCTAGCCGCTTGAGCTGGCTTGATAAAAGTAGCACCGAGTGAGAAAAACATCAAAAGTGCAAAGAAAAAGCTTAACAGTTTTGTTTTTTTCATTACATTCATTCCCTCTACAATTACTATTAAAAAACTGAAAATTTAAGCTTTTGTTAATTATAGCGAATGAAATGTAATCTAGACAAGTCATTCAAGAAGATTATTCACTCAAATAAGTTTTTATTGCTTGTAAATTTTTCTTAACTTCTTTTACACCGATTTGGTATACACGCTTCAATTCTTGGGGATCTTTCTCCATTGTGCCAATTTCTAAAGGATAAGGCGGTCTGATAACTAACATTTTGCCTTGTACTTCTTTTTTTCTAATGTAATTAAGTACATCATTATAATCTTTTGCTCTTGTCTTTAATTTTTTCAAGACAGCAGGATATTGATGTAAGACTAATTCTAAAGCTGGATATAGTTTACTTGCTTCTTTTCGATAAGAGAGGGGCTGCGTTAAAATGACAACGTTCTTGTCATAGCCAATTTTTTCAAAAAATTTAATCGGAATTGAATCACTAATTCCACCATCCCAATACTTACGACTCCCAATTTCAACTGGCCGCGCAAAAACAGGAATGGATGAAGAGGCGCGAATCCACTGCAAATCTGCTTCTTTACCTAAAATCAATTTATGATAGACGGATTCACCATTATTAATGTCAGTTGCCACACACCAAAAATCCATGGTATTTTTTTGAAAAGCAGCGGTATCAAATACATCCAATTCTACTGGTAATTCTCGATAACAAAAGTCAGCGCCATATAAATCACCGGTCTTTAGCCACGATTGCCAACTAGATAAACGTGGATCACTAGCATATTTTACGTTATAGCGTAAAACTCTTCCTATTTGCTTTGACTTATAATTGCACCCAAAAGCAGCTCCTGCTGATACACCTATTGCACCATCAAAATCAATGCCGGCTTTCATCAGAGTATCGATTACTCCAGCAGTAAACATGCAGCGCATTGCGCCACCTTCCATTACTAATCCTTTTTTCATACTTTCGCCACCTTCCGTATTTTTACTATTTTAGCAAGAAAAAACTGCTAGTTAAAACTAGCAGTTAAAGTTTATTTATTTTTTGACTCTTTTCTTAAAATCCATTTTCTTAACTCGTCAATTAAAATCAAAGGCAACGGAATACATACTAGCATCATCCAATCATGTGCATTAAGCGGCTCCGTACCAAAAAATGACTGAAAGACTGGCACATAAGAAATGCATAGTAGCAAGACAATTTCCATAATGATCCCAATAAAAATCATAGAATTCTTAAAGAAATATTTGTTAAACATTGATTGTCTAGCATACCGAATATTTAAGACTGCCGCAATCTGACAGAAAATAATTGCCGCTAAAGTTACAGTAGTTGCTTGGCGATAATCCCAGCCGCTTGCTGGCAAATTAGGAAAAATATGACCACGATAAAAGTTCGCAATGAAGAAGGCAGCTGTAGCAATTATCGAAGCAATTAAACCATACCAGAGAAAGGCTTTTGCCAGGACATCTTTATTAATCAAATGATCCTTTGGTGATCTTGGAGGCCGATCCATAATTCCTTTTTCAGGATCTTCTCGTCCTAAACCTAGAGCTGGAATCATGTCAGTACCTAGATCAATAAATAAAATTTCCATTACAGTCAAAGCCAATGGAATTGCCCCACCTGAAAGTAAAAACAGAACAGATGGAACGGCTTCAGGCATATTTGAGTTCAAAATGTAAATTAAGAACTTACGAATATTGCTGTATACACCGCGTCCTTCTTTAATAGCACCTACAATAGAAGCAAAATTATCATCAGTCAAAATCATATCGGCTGCTTCTTTTGCAACATCAGTACCCGTTCCACCCATAGCGATACCAATATTTGCTTTCTTTAAAGCAGGTGCGTCATTAACGCCATCTCCAGTGGCAGCAACGATTTTACCCATTTTTTCATACATCGAAACAACACGGTATTTTTGTTCAGGGGCCATTCTAGCAAAAACAACCTCACCTTCAAGATAATGTCTTAACTCTTCATCAGGCATCGTCTTTAAAGCATCCCCAGTAATGACTGTCAGTGGCTTATCAGGATCAGTCAAGCCAATTTCACGAGCAATACTCTTAGCGGTCAAACCATAGTCACCAGTAACCATCGT
This sequence comes from uncultured Lactobacillus sp., assembly GCA_945980025.1. GTDB lineage: Bacteria > Bacillota > Bacilli > Lactobacillales > Lactobacillaceae > Lactobacillus. The sequence goes on along the minus strand of CAMFQH010000021.1, from coordinate 4,023 downwards.
AACTTTAATCCCAGCCTTGCGGCATTCACGGGCTGCCTTATAAACTTCAGCTCTTGGCGGATCCATCATAACGGTTAACCCTAAGAAGGTGAGATCTCTTTCAACTGTATCAATTGTTGCAAGATCTAAATTATCCATTAGCTTTTGATCAAGATTACGGCCAGCAACTGCTAAGACACGCAAGCCATCTTTAGCATAGCCGTCATTTGCTCTCATAATCTTATCTTTTATTTCCTGGGTAATAGGCTGAATTTTACCGTCACATAGGTAAGAGGTACATTTATCAACCACACAATTTGGGGCACCTTTAGTATAGGTATTGAAACGGTGTGTACCATCGGAGCTCTGAATTACTGTCATCATTTTTCTACTTGAATCAAATGGCAATTCTTTAACGCGTGGCGTCTTTTCTACTTCTGCTTCAACATCTATCTTTCCTTTTCTTGCAACAACTTCAAGGCAAGCTTCAGTTGGATCACCTAAGATTTGGTAGCGTGGATGTTGCTGATCAGGCTTTTGAATTCTTGCATTATCTGCAAAAACACCACCAAGTAATACTTCCTTCAAGGCGTCATTATCTTTTGCAAAAATATGCGTTGGTCCTTCTTTAATATGACCCCGCACTGCATAACCTTCACCAGAAACATGGTAGCTCTTCTCTAAAGTCCAAAGTTCTTTTACCGTCATTTCGTTCTTAGTTAAAGTACCCGTTTTATCAGAACAAATGACAGAAGTTGACCCTAGCGTTTCAACACTAGATAAACGCTTAATTAAGGCATGCTTTCTTGCCATTCTTTGAACTGCTCCGGCTAATGACAATGTAACAGTTGGCTCTAATCCTTCTGGAATAAAAGCCACAATCATCCCTAAAGCAAAAACAAAGGCTTTTACTAAAGGATAATGTACAAAGAAAGTTGCAACTAAGAAGAAAATAATACCAATAGAAATTGCTAGAATTGAAATTTGTTTCGTTAAAGTATCAAGTTCTTTTTCAAGTGGACTCTTTTGTTGCTTAACATTTTGTGTCAATTCAGCAATTTTACCAAAGTCAGTATTCATTCCTGTCTTAACAACAGCACCTGTAACGTTTCCTTTCATCATGTTTGTACCAGAAAAAATCATGTTATTAAGATCAGCATGATTTTTCTTTTCGACGTTTTCAATTCGATGTGTATCTTTATGCACTGGATTTACTTCACCAGTTAGGGATGATTGATCTACCTGAGCACTTGTTGCCGCAATCACACGAATATCAGCTGGGATATCGTCCCCTTCTTCTAGTTTGACTATGTCACCTGGTACTAAGTCTTTAGCCAGAATTTTTTCTTCTTTACCATTTCTCACAACACGAGTATATGAAGGTAACATATTCGCTAAAGCTTCGGTTGCCTTATCAGCCTGAAATTCCTGCCAAAAACTAAAAATCCCATTAATAATATTTACAGCCCAAATGGCAATTCCTAGTTGTACTAAATTTGCGCAGAAAGCTATTATCCCTGCTACCCAAAGTAAAATCGCCATTAAACTTGTAAAGTTAGCTATAAACTTCTTCCATAGTGGTTCTTGTTTTGCTTTAGCAAAAACATTTTTTCCATATGTTTGCTGCAAAGTATGTACTTCATCAATAGTTAAACCAGCTTGCTCTGTATTTAATTCTTTTAATGCATCTTCGACGGATAATTGAGCCACCTTAATTATCTCATCGTCTTCATCATCTTTTTCAGTCAAAGTTATCACTTCTATTCCTTTTTCCAGCTCCATTTTAGTTCACTTTGAGAAAAGATGCACATAAAGCTGATATATTAAAAAAGAGTAGCTACTTTGCTACTCTTCATTCTTTTCAAGATTCTGTTTTTGATATCTATATTCTTCAATAATTCCCTCTAAGAGAATTGCTTCTAGTGTAAGCAATCCGAAAACTCCAGTTTCTGAGGTAGAAAAAATATTTGTACCAATTTTAATCCAGAGTCCTATACTTCCTATCAAAGCTAAATAAACAACTGGTGAAAACCAGATAAACTTATGAATCTTAACTGAAGTAAAAATATATGCTGCAATTACAATTACTGCTAAAGTTGGCATTGCATAATAAAAAGCTTGCATTTTCATTCCTACCTTCCAGGCCAAGTATTGGTAGTATTCCAGCTGTTTAAGCCACCAAGCCAGCCTTTACTCATTGAAATTTCTTTAATTTTTTCAAGTAATGCCTCTTCATCTTTTTCTAAATGGAGATGGTTTACTAAACAAATCGTATTCACATTTTGATAGGTTGTTCGTGCTTCGTTTACCGCATCTTGAACATTGTTATTCGTCTTATCTAAGGCAATCTCTAATTGTTCTAATAAGTATTCGTTACCTTTTCGATCATAATGAGTCTTAGCAAGTGAAATGAAATCATTCAATACTTGTGCCAATTCATTTTTCATGTTTTTGTCCTCCAAAGGATTATATTTGTTTAAATACTATCATTCATTTGTTAATTTTACTATCATTTTTTAATAAGAATGGAAACTAGATCGATTTAGCACTTTTTCAACCAATTTGGTTCTTATTTTTTGCTTTTTAACCTTTGTTGAAGCTTATCTTTACCATAATAGTAAGTGATTGAAAAAATACTCATGCTCGCAATTAGAACTACAAGACTTGCTGTAATACTAGTGCTATTAGTCAAAGATAAAAATAGTTTATTAATCAAATATGCAAAGATCACACTGAGAATAATTACGATCCATTCCTCAGTATGGGCATCTTTCTTCTTGCTAGCTTCAATAAATTTCATCTGTACCTTTCCTTTTATGCTCCTTCCGCATTTGCATTCTTTTTAATAATTTAAACATTAAGTAAGCAAAAATCGCTCCCCACAGAATATTTCCCAGAATTATCCAAAGAGTTAGTTGAGTACCAACCAATATATCTCCTAGAGTTTGAAGTAAACAAAAAGCAACTCCCGCGAAGATGCATCTAAACGTTAATGACTTTCCCATTAGTTCTGTTCCTCAGACTTATTCTTTATTTGTATTTGATACTCATCGTACAAATCTTTAAAAACAACGATGCTCATAAAAACACAAGCAATTGCTGAACTCCAAGAAAATGAATCTAAATCTTTTAAGGCAAAAATAACCATGGTCACAATTCCAAGCACTAAGATATTTGAGGCGTCAGATGTTCTGACTATCTTGTGCATTTTTAGTGAAATAGTAATATCACATAAAATAACTAATAATAGTAAAATAATTGGAATATATCCTATGATCATTTTCCTCATCCTTTCCTTGTGTTTAATTCTATCATTCAAAAACTCCCTAAAGATAAAAAAGACCAAATCAGTCTTTTTTATGACCAATTTGGTACTTAATTTTCGTGCATTATTAATCTCTCAATATTATTTTCAACACATTTTCTTCTTTTTCCCGTTATTAAAATTACGCTAACAAGTATAAATAATCCCGAAGTTATTATAACGTGAGCTAAAGCTGGTGAATTAAAGATAGTTAAAATGCCGCTCCCTACAAAGCTAAGTGGAGTAAGCGAAAACACAACTAAATCAAATAAGAAGTGAAATAGAACATTGAGCCAGATCTGCCCTGAGTATAGAAATAAGCTTCCTAAAAAGATACCTAATCCAACTGCTCCTAGCGATTGAATAATTACATCGGTTAAATTTCTGTCTGGTGATAGCAGCTGATTAAAATGAAGTAATCCAAACAGTAAGCTACTAATTAGAATCGTCAAAGATATCTTATGTTTATTATTTTTAAGCATTACTAAAAGAATAACAATTGTAAGATATCGCCAAACTTCCTCGGTAATACCAGCATCCGCAGCATTTAAGAATACTTCTAGTGAACTACCAAAATACTGTGATTCTGCTGGATTCAACCATTCAAAATTCCATTTCCAAATCAATTCTCCAATTGATTTAGGATTGGTTGTTAAAAAGGCATTGAAGAAAACCATATAGAAGCCAAAAAGTAGAATGGGAATAAATACTTTCCACTGAAATTGATTGTTTAGTTTTAA
>CAMFQH010000020.1:0-15317 GCA_945980025.1 uncultured Lactobacillus sp. | reverse complement strand
TTTTTTTATCTAATTTTCTTCTTTTAATTGCTTCGCTATTTCACGAATTTTTTGAAAACGATGGTTAACCCCTGACTTTGAGATTGGACCATCTGGTACTTGTGCTGCAACTTCCTTAAGAGAAAGTTCTGGATGCGTTAACCTAAAACGAGCTAGCACAGTCAATTTTTCAGGTAAGTTTTCTAAACCAAATTTTTCTTCAATCAATTGAATATCTTCAACTTGCTTAGCTGCTGCATTTGCAGTCTTTTTTAGATTTGCTGTATCGCAATTCACTAAACGATTCACCGAATTACGCATATCACGCATAATTCTTAAATCTTCAAAAGCTAGCATTGCGTTCACTGCACCAACTATATGGAGAAAATCACCAATTTTTTCTGCTTCTTTTAAATAGACGATATAGCCACTTCGTCTCCTAGTTTCTTTTGCATTTAAATAAAAGAAATTGTTCATTAACTTTAATAGATCTTGATTGTGATCTTCATAAAGAGAATAAATCTCTAAATGATAGCGACTAGTTTCTGGATTATTTACACTTCCAGATGCTAAAAAAGCTCCTCTTAAATAGGACATTGCTCTTTGTTCCGAAGACATAATCTTTTCAGGAATTCCCGTAATAAGACCATTATTACTATCAAAAATTTCTAAGTCGGTTAGAATTTCATGAACTTGTTTTTGAAGTCTAACTAAATACTGATAATTTTTCTTTAATTTCATCTTCTTAGAAACAATTAATAGAGGTTCAATTCCATAAGCAGTCTTAATAAGAGAAAATATTCTCCTTGCAATCGCTGGATTTTCAGTTGTAATATCCAAACTAAATTGATGATCGTGCAGGCTAAGTACTCCGTTCATTCGCAAAAAAGCTGCTAATTCTGCCTTAGCGTGTTCGGGATGAACTGGCAGACTTGTAAGTTCTTTTTTTACATCACTTGCGTATGAAACCATTAACTAGTCCTGTTCCTTCTGTCTTCGACAATATGCTTCAAAAGCTAAATTCAAAATTTCATCAGCTACTTTTTTTCCATCATGAAAAACCAATCCACTATGTTGATCGATAAAGTCAGCTGTAATTACTCGACAATCTTGAGCCCTCAATCCGGCAAAATCATTCCGTACTGGTTCAAGATAAGCATCATAATCGGCTGGGTTAAATTTAGTCATATCAATCTTAGCACCGTTAACCAAAGCGGTATTAATATAATGGCCTCCTAAGTGGTCATTAATAACTTGCACATGCTCAGCCGCTGTAAAATGATCTGTTTCACCTTGCTGGGTCATAATATTACAAATATAAATTACTTCAGCTTTAGTTTGTCTTACAGCATCCCCTAAATTAGAAATCATCAAATTAGGTAAAATCGATGTAAATAAACTACCCGGTCCTAAAACTACTGCGTCTGCTTGCATAATAGCTGCTAAAACTGGCAACACAGCTTTAGGTTCTTCATCTGAGTCAGTATCGGTAACCCAGACACGTTTAATCCTCTTGTCTTTTGATGTGATTTCTGTTTCTCCTGATTCAGTTGTTCCATCGACAAATTCCGCATTTAAAGTCAAAGGCTCATTCGAAGCAGGAAAGATTCTTCCATCAATTCGCATCATTCTAGATAGGGATTGAACAGCGTCAAAAATATTTCCCTGCATTTCATCTAAGGCAGCAATAATTAGATTTCCAATTGCATGACCTGCAAAAAATGAGTCAGATGAATTAAATCGATATTGAAAAATATCTTTTTCTTCTTGTGGTAAATCAGATAAAGAAACCAATACATTTCTTATATCCCCTGGTGGCACCACATTAATATAATCTCTAATTGCACCGGACGATCCGCCATCATCAGCCACAGTAACAATAGCTGTTATATCAGCGTTTTGCTCCTTTAGAGCATTTAAAATAACAGGTAAACCTGTCCCTCCGCCAATAACAACAATTTTAGGGCGACGTCCACGAATGACACGTACAATTTTATTTTCTCCGTACGCCATCTCCGCTCCTTTATTGTCCAATATAACGACTAATCTCTCGGTGAGAAATATCAACAGGATATTTTTTAGCTAAATCAACTGCTAATTGGCGTGCAATTGAAACGCTTCTGTGCTGACCACCTGTACACCCAATTGCAATAGTCAATTTTTCTTTTCCTTCAGCAATATATCCTGGAATAGCCGTCTCCAACATATCTAAAAACTTAGCATAAAACTCTTTAGTTTCTTTCTTGCTCATTACATAATCAAAAACTCGACGATCTAAACCAGTAAATGGCTTAAGTTGGGGAATGTAGAATGGATTTGGCAAAAATCTTACATCCATTACAATATCTGCATCAATTGGAATACCATATTTAAATCCAAAACTCATTACTTCAATTGAAAACGTCCGAGTTCGATTATCTCCAAACTTATCTACTAATTTTGTCTTTAATTCCTTGGTAGATAAATGGGAGGTATCAATAATTATGTTTGAAATATTCTTGGTTCTTGATAAAATATTTCTTTCTTCTTGAATTCCATCAAGCAATCTACCTGTATGAGCCAAAGGAGGCAAACGTCTTGTTTCTTTATACCGAGACACTAAGACATCATCTGAAGCATCTAAAAACAAAACTGTTGACTGAACATTTTGACTATCCTCTAAAGACTTGATTTCATCAACCAAATCTTTATAAAAACTCTTTACTCTCAAGTCAACAACTACTGCTGCCTTACTAAAATCCGAAGAATTATTAATTAATTCCCAGAAACTTCCCAATAATTCTGGTGGTAAATTATCTACCACGAAATATCCCATATCTTCTAATGCTTTAATTGCCACAGTTTTACCTGCACCACTCATACCAGTAACAATCAATAATTGTTTCTTTTGTTCAGCCATAGTTATCCCTCCTTAATCGACATTATAACATACCGGGTGTTCCATTTTTTAAATAAAATAAAAAGTCGTTATCTTTGGTAGTCTTCCAACGATATACGACTTTTTATTTTATCTATGCATCCATGAAACAAAAATCTCATTAATTCCAAATACCATTAACCAAAATGCTACTAAGTAAACTAAAGTAATAGCAGCTAACATTGGGTTAAATAGTAAAGCAAAAGCAATAATTAAACTAATGATGTTTAAAATTAAGCAAAGAACAAAGTATCCAGTTGAATATTCACGTAAGTGCCATGAGAAAATGATCCCAATAATCGAATCAGCTAAGAACCAGATAGCAAATAAAATAGCTAAAGTTAATCCCCCAATTTCACGTGAGCATAGGAACAAAACACCAATTACAATATCAATAATTGCAGAAATTATTGTTACCCAGCTTAAATCAAAAATATTATGAAATTTCACATATGCGGAAATCCAAATAAGTCCTTGTAAAATTGATAAAATACCGAATACAAATACAAATGCTTGTAAACCACGACCAGGGTAGCGTAATAACAAGAATGATGCTATAACAAACAAAATCCCTGCTATAAATGAGCCCCAATCAAAGCCTTGATGTCTAGAATTATAAATGTCGTTCATTTTTATATCCTCCCAGATAATATTCTACACTTAATTTTCTAAAACACCATTAACTTTCTTCTTGCTCTTTTTTATTATTTATCATTTGCTTAGTTAATTCAGTATCTCTTTTAAGAACAGGTTTTAAATATTGACCAGTATAACTTTCTTTGACTTGAGCAACTTCTTCTGGAGTACCAGTAGCCACAATTTGTCCACCGCCATCTCCTCCTTCAGGGCCTAGATCAATTAGCCAATCTGCATTTTTAATGACGTCTAAGTTATGTTCAATAATTAACACTGTATTTCCTTCATCAACTAAGCGCTGCAATACCTCTAACAGACGTTTAATGTCATCAGTGTGTAACCCTGTTGTAGGTTCATCCAAGATATAGAAGTTATTCCCAGTAGAAAGTTTTTGTAATTCAGAAGCTAACTTCATTCTTTGTGCTTCCCCACCAGACAAAGTAGTTGCTGATTGTCCTAACTTTACATATCCTAATCCTACATCAACAATTGTTTGTAACTTACGATGAATTTTAGGAATATTTTCAAAGAATTTGCATGCTTCGTTAATTGTCATATTTAAAACTTGAGAAATATTTTTTTCACGGTAGGTTACTTCTAAGGTTTCTGAGTTATATCTTGTTCCGTGACAAACTTCGCAAGGGACATACACATCAGGCAAGAAATTCATTTCTATCTTAATAATTCCATCTCCATGACATGCTTCACAGCGACCGCCCTTAACGTTAAAAGAAAACCTAGCCTTAGTATAGCCACGCATTTTTGCTTCATTAGTCTGGGCAAATAAAGTACGAATATCATCAAATACACTAGTATATGTGGCTGGATTACTACGCGGAGTTCGTCCAATAGGACTTTGATCAATATCTATAATTTTTTCGATATTTTTATATCCCTTAATTGATTCATACTTACCGGGCTTTGCAGAGTTATTATTTAACTTCTGTGCCAGAGCACGTTTCAAAATCAAGTTAACTAATGTTGATTTTCCGGAACCTGATACTCCGGTTACAACAACTAATTTACCTAAAGGAAAATCGACAGATATATCTTTTAAATTATTTTCTTTTGCACCAATAACAGTTATTTTTTTACCGTTACCCTTTCTTCGCTCTAGAGGAACTGGAACAATCTTTTTACCTGATAAGTACTCCCCAGTTAAAGAATGGGGATTCTTCATTACTTCTTCAGGCGTACCTGCAGCCATCACTTTTCCACCGTATACTCCTGCTCCCGGTCCCATATCAACTAAGTAATCGGCTTGCTTCATGGTTTCATCATCATGTTCTACTACAATTAGAGAATTTCCGAGATCTCTCATTTTCTTAAGGGAAGAAATAAGACGATCATTGTCACGCTGATGAAGACCAATTGATGGTTCATCTAGAATATACATAACGCCTGACAAGTTAGAACCAATTTGAGTTGCTAGTCTAATTCTTTGCGCTTCTCCACCAGATAGAGTGCCAGCAGAACGAGATAAAGTAAGATAGTCTAATCCAACATTAATTAAAAATGTCAAACGATCCCGTACTTCTTTCAAAATTGGCTTAGCAATCATTTCTTCTTGTTCACTTAATTTAACTGAATTGAAAAATTCTAATGCTTTTGCAATCGAAAGATCAGATGCTTCAGCAATATCTTTACCATTTACTTTCACGGCTAAAGCCTTTTCATTCAATCTTTTACCATGACAAGTTGAACAAGTCAGTTCAGTCATATACTTACCCATTGCATCACGCATGAATTTAGACATTGGATGGTGGTATCGACGATTGATATTATTTAAAATTCCTTCAAATTCTTGAACTGTATCGTTTACACCAAAGTCTCCTTCGAGATGGAATTTTATTTTCTTTCCCTTAGATCCATTTAAAATTAAATCCTTTTGTCTTTTAGTTAATTTTTTATATGGTTTATCTAAGGGGATTTTCAAGGCTGTACAGGCTTGTTCTAACATCGCTGTATAGTACTTAGAGTTAGCCCAAGGAACTAAAGCTCCTTCACCTAATGACTTATCCTTATCAGGAATTACTAAATCTTCATCTACTGAAAGCTTCATACCTAGTCCATCACAATCAGGACAAGCTCCAAAAGGCGCATTGAATGAAAATAAACGCGGTTCCATTTCACCAACAGTAAAACCACAAATCGGACAAGCATAGTATTCTGAAAAGTTAATGCGTTCTCCCTTAATTACATCAACATCCATGTAACCATCGGCTAAACGAAGGGCTGCTTCTACCGAATCAAATAACCGACTACGAATATTTTCTTTAACAATTAGACGATCCACAACAATATCAATACTGTGTCGCTTGTTTTTATCTAGCTCAAACTCATCAGTAATTTCATGCATTTCGCCATCTACAATTACCCGTACATACCCCGCACGCTGAATTCGCTTAAATACCTCTTTATGTTCTCCTCTTTTAGAACGGATAACTGGAGCTAAAATTTGAATTCTACTTCTTTCAGGCAAATCCATTACTCGATCCACCATTTGATCTACGCTTTGTCTTTCAATTAAAGTTCCATCATTGGGACAAATCGGATGACCTACACGAGCCCACAATAAACGTAAATAATCGTTAATTTCTGTTACGGTTCCGACCGTTGAGCGTGGATTATGTGATGTCGTCTTTTGATCAATTGAGATTGCGGGATTTAATCCATCAATTGAGTCAACATCAGCTTTATCCATTTGCCCTAAAAATTGTCTAGCATAACTTGATAACGATTCTACATATCGTCTTCTACCTTCAGCATATAAGGTATCAAATGCCAGTGAACTTTTTCCAGAGCCCGATAAACCAGTAATAACTACTAATTTATCTTTTGGGATTGATAAACTTATATCTTTTAAATTGTGTTCCCGTGCTCCGTGAATAACAATTTTATCATTTACCATTTAACTATCCTCCTCTACTTTTTCTTTTCATGCACCTGTTTTTTTAAGTCCATAATTGCATCACGCAAGTTAGCCGCTTCTTCAAAGTCCAACTTTTTAGCAGCTTCCTGCATTTGTGCAGTTAAAGTCTTAATCATATTTTGTTTTTGCTTCTTAGTCAATTCATCAAAGTTTAGGTCAGCAAAACTTTCTTTATTCTCTTTATCATCACTATCCTTAGTGATAGAAATTACATCTCTAATTGGCTTAACGATAGTTTTAGGAGTAATGCCGTGTTCTTTGTTGAACTTCATTTGTAGACTACGTCTTCTCTCCGTAGCGTCAATTGCTTCACGCATCGAATCAGTAATCGAATCAGCATACATAATTACCTTACCATTTGAATTTCGAGCAGCACGTCCAATTGTTTGAACCAAAGGTCTGGTAGAGCGAAGAAAACCTTCTTTATCAGCATCTAGAATTGCAACTAGAGACACTTCAGGAACATCGATACCTTCCCTTAAAAGATTAATCCCTATTAGTACATCAAATTTTCCTAGTCTTAAGTCTCTAATAATTTCAAGACGCTCTAAAGTTTTGATATCAGAATGTAGATATCGCACTTTTATCCCTAAATCCTTTAAATAGTCGGTTAAGTCTTCGGCCATTTTCTTAGTTAAAGTTGTAACAAAAACACGCTCATTACGTTCAATACGCTTATTAACTTCACCAACTAAATCATCGATTTGTCCCTTAATTGGTCTAACCTCAATTTCAGGATCAAGTAATCCAGTAGGACGAATAATTTGCTCAACCTTGTGATCGGTTTGATTAAGTTCATAATCACCTGGAGTTGCTGATACGTACATGATCTGATTTACATGTTTTTCAAATTCTTCTAATTTTAAAGGTCGGTTATCTAACGCAGATGGAAGTCTAAAACCATAGTCAATTAAGGTTTGCTTACGTGCCCTATCTCCATTATACATTGCCTTTAATTCTGGCATGGTGGCATGTGATTCATCAATTAAAATTAAGAAGTCATCGGGGAAGAAATCTAACAAAGTATGTGGTGGTTGGCCAGCTTTTCGTCCTTCCATGTGTCTAGAATAGTTTTCAATTCCATTAGTGTAGCCAACTTCACTCATCATTTCCATATCATACGTGGTTCTTTGTTTAATTCGTTGAGCTTCTAAAAGTTTTCCTTCCCCTTCGAACTTTTTCACCTGAATATTCATTTCATCTTTAATTGAGGCCAAAGCTCTTTCCATAATTTGTTCATTAGTAACAAAGTGAGTTGCTGGGAAAATAGAAACTTGTTCTCGCTCTCCAATTACTTCACCGGTCAAAGAATCCACTTCAACAATTCGGTCAATCTCATCACCAAAAAATTCAACTCTAAATGCATGATCAGAATATCCTGCTGGGAAAATTTCTACTACATCACCGCGTACTCTAAAGCGTCCACGCTGAAAATCAATATCATTACGATCATATTGAATATTTACTAAATCTCGTAATAGCACATCTCGGCTAATCTCTTGGCCTTCAGATAAAGAGACTACACTAGCCGCATACTCTCTCGGATCACCTAAACCATAAATACATGATACTGACGCCACAACAATTACATCATTTCTCGACATTAAATCACTAGTGGTCTTATGCCGTAATTGATCAATTTCATCATTAATTGATGAATCTTTCTCAATATAAGTATCAGATTGTGGTACATAAGCTTCTGGTTGATAGTAATCGTAATAAGACACAAAATAATCAACGGCATTCTTAGGGAAAAATTCTTTAAATTCACCATACAGTTGACCAACCAAAGTTTTATTATGAGAAATTACTAAAGTTGGCTTATTTAGCTTAGCTATTACATTTGCCATAGTAAAAGTCTTACCGGTTCCAGTAGCACCTTCTAGGATTTGTGCTTTTTCTCCTTGCTCAAATCCATCAGTCAACTTTTTAATTGCTTGCTCTTGATCTCCTGCTGGTTGAAATTTAGAGACAAGTTCAAATTTTTTATTTTTTTGTCGTCTAATCATTTTTCATCCTCCGCAAAAAAAGTTGGACTAAAATAGCCCAACTTCTATATAACGTATTCATTTTACTACAGCGAACGTATTTTCGCACTATTTTTGCATTACTTTAATAAATTAGCTAATGCATCTTGATACTCTTCTGCAGCTTTTTCTGCAGTTTCAATATCTTTCTTATTTACTCCAACATAAGCCTTGATTACAGGTTCAGTTCCTGATGGACGAAGAGCAACCCAAGTTTCATCATCTAAGAAGTACTTCAAAACGTTAGACTTAGGGAAACCAGTTAATGGAGTTTTCTTTCCATCTTCAATAGTTTCTTGGGTTTCAAAGTCTTGAATCTTAACAACCTTTGCATCATTAATTTCAGTTAAATGTTCTTTACGTAACTTACTCATTAATTCAGCCATCTTCTTTTGACCACCAATACCAGGCATTTCGATAGCCTTAGTAATTTCGTAAGCTACACCATATTTTTGCCAGATCTCTTGTAATCCATCAAAAACAGTCATTCCTTTAGATGCATAGTAACTTGCTACTTCTGCAAACATTAATGCACCTTGCATAGCATCTTTATCTCTAGCGAATGGCTTGAATAAGTAACCGTAACTTTCTTCAAATCCCATCAAGAATTTACCGTCATTTTCTTTATTCATCCGGTCAACTTCTTCACCAATGTACTTGAATCCAGTTAGCACATGCTTAGTTTTAATACCAAAATCATCAGCAATCTTAAATGGAAGTGCACTTGAAACTACTGAAGTCACTAATTCATAGTCGGATGAAAGAGTTCCGTTTTCCTTCATATGAACTAATAAGTAATAGGCCATTAATGTAGCAATTTGATTACCAGTTAAAACTTGGAAATCACCATCTGATTTTCTAACAGCTGCACCCATTCTATCTGCATCTGGGTCAGTTGCGATAATAACATTTGCATCTACTTCATTAGCAAGCTTAAATCCTGGTTCAAATACATCACGGTATTCTGGGTTAGGTTTGATAGTTGTAGGGAATTCTGGATCAATGATAGATTGACTTGGAACTGGAATCACATTGTCAAAGCCACCTTGTCTGAAGGCACGATCATATAGCATCTTTCCAGTACCATGTAATGGAGTGTAGATAATTTTTAATTTATCAGCATTAGCCTTAACCATTTCAGGATCAACAGTAACATCCTTTAAACGAGCTAAGTATGCTTCATCTACATCTTCACCAATCAATTGTAGCGTGCCATTAGCCCGTAGCTCTTCCACGGGCGCAGCTTTAACGCTAAAAATGTCATCAACTTTTTGAGCATAAGCAAACAAACGATCTGCATTTTCTGGCGCCATCTGAGCACCATCTTCACCATAAACCTTATAACCATTATATTGTTTAGCATTATGTGAAGCAGTGATGTTAATTCCAGCAAAGGTATTTAAGTGACGGACAGCAAATGATAATTCAGGAGTTGGTCTCAAATCATCAAATAAGTATACATGAATTCCATGTGCACCTAAAATACGAGCTGCGTGTTCGGCGAATTCTCTTGAGTGATAGCGTGAATCAAAAGAAATTGCAACGCCACGTTTCTTAGCTTCTTCACCATTTTCATCAATTAGTCTTGCAAGACCTTCGGTTACTCTTCCCACAGTAAACAAATTAATTCTGTTTGTACCAGGTTCAAGTCTACCTCTCATCCCGGCAGTACCAAAATTAATATCTTGTCCGAAAGCATCTTCAATCCACTTTTCATCTTTACCTAGATCATTTAATTGATCTTTTAAATAATCGGGTAAATTATTTGCATTAGTCCATTGACTATAAATTTCTTTTGCGTTCATAATTTCCTCTTTACGTAAATTTTATGGTTTCATCTGCTATTTTAACGCAACTCATTGTGAAATTGCTATCATATAACCATAAAATTTTTCTATGCATCAAAGATACTTATGACCCTTACTCTATACTCACTTGAAATTCCAGTTAATTTTACGTTCAAACTTTTCATAAGGAAGTAACGTAATCTCTCCTAAATCGGTTCCCTCCGCAGGTGGACATTGAGCTTCTAATGTAATTCCATCATACTGTCCAATATTATTTGCCACACCAGTATAATTAAAGTGATTAGCTGTATACATCACAATTGCAGGTGCATTCGTAGTCATAATCATTTGATGATTTTTTGATGTTAAGATTGCAGCTGGCTGCATCCCATTTAAGATAAAAGGATGATCTAAACCATTACGCAATTTAATTTGGTCATCGTCACTGTTTAAAGCTAGAGAAATTCTCTTTTTCTTTCTAAAGTCAAAAGGAGTATTTTTGACATTTTTCATCCCTTGATTCGGTAAGCCATCTTCACCAACAGGCAAATAATAGTCAGCTGCAAGTTGTAGTTCTAAGTCAGCTGCTTTTTCTCCTAAATTAAAATAAGTATGATTAGCTGGATTAAAAATCGTCAATTGATCACTTACAGCTGTAAGTATATAAGTTAGGTTGTTCTCATTATCTAACTTATACCGAGCATGTAATTTCATATTACCAGAATAACCATTCTCACCATCTGCATCAAAAAGGAAAAAGTCAGCTTGAGCCTCTTGATCCGAATTCTTTAACTTAAAACTCCAAATCTTCATGTCAGTCCCAAGACCTCCATGAATATGATTTTTTCCATCATTTTGAGGCAATTGCTGGATCTGTCTTCCACGTCTCCATTGTCCTAAACGAACACGACCACAAATCCGACCAACTGTCCCACCTAAAAAGTTTCTTTCTTTTGAATAGTCTTCTGGACTATTCAAAGTCAAAATCATATTTTCCTGATTCAGTAAGACTTTTTCTAAAGTAGCGCCATAATTAAGAATATTAACTTGCATTCCATAATCATTTTCAAGGCTGATCTCACACAAATCTTGGCTATCTTTACGTCCATACTTTTTAAAACTAGTTTTCATTTACCTATCTACCTCGCTTATTAAAGCATCAGTAAACTTTTGCCAACCTACTTCTCCATCTTCATTATTCTTAAAAACACCCGCACACTCGAGTACTTGATCAAATATTTCGACTAAGGCTTGCTGTAAAATAGAGTCGACATTTTCTTTGGTAATTTGAGAATCTGCTTTCAGTTTTCTAGCCCAATCAAGGTGACTATCAGCTATTCTATTATCTTGATTAAGTAAATACTTCTTAACTTCCTCTAATTCTCCTTTAAGTCTCCCAGGTAAAATTGCCCTACCCATCACTTCGATTAAACCAATATTTTCTTTTTTAATATGCCAAAGTTCAGCATGTGGGTGGAAAATTCCTAATGGATATTCATCACTAGTATTATTATCACGAAGAACCAAATCCAAAATAAATCTATCACCTTCACGGTGCATAATTGGCGTAACAGTATGATGTTTACTATTACCTTCAAAAGCCTTAACTTGACGAGCGGGATCACTATAATGATCCCAAAAATTAATAATCTTACTACCTAAATCAATTAAATCTAATGAATTTTTACTAATTAAGCGCAGATCACTCATTGGCCAATCGACTATGCCAGCTTTAACTTCAGGATATTTTTCAAAATAAATTTCTTTTTTTATTTTGGCCTTCATCATTGGAAAAATATGACGTCCACCTTGGTAATGTTCATGAGCTAGCATTGAACCACCGACAATTGGCAAATCTGCATTTGAACCAACAAAATATTCAGGCAGCTGCTTTTCAATATCAACTAAATTAATTAAAGTTTGTTGATTAATAATCATTGGGATATGCTTTTGATCCAAGAAAATACAATGCTCATTAAAATAAGCATATGGTGAATATTGAAAGCCCCAAGGTCTACCACCGATCATCATCCGGATTATTCGTAAATTGCTACGAGCATTTTTTCCATATCCGCCTAGATAGCCTTCATTTTCTAAGCACAGCGCACATTTGGGATACTTGTTTTCCACATTATGAGCTGCAGCTGCTATTGCTTTAGGATCTTTTTCAGGTTTTGAAAGATTAATGGTGATTTCTAATGCATGGTTCTTAGAACTTTTTCCAGAAAAAACAATATTTTTAGCAATAGCTTCTTTTTTAACATAATTATTGTCAACACAAAGTCGATAAAACCAATCAGTTGCAGTCTTAGGCGACTTTTGCATCTTTTCCCAGAAAATTTCATTTACCTTTGAAGGTGCTGGTATTTTTAAATCATATAATTCATCATTCAGAACTTCCCGTGAGGTAACATCATCAGGAATAATTTTATGGTCCACAGCCATTTGAACAAGTTGCTTTACCGGTGAGAGATTTTCATCATATTCTTCATCTTTATCTCCTACCAAAGCCTTAATTTTATTAACTAGGTAAACATAATCTAGTTCTTTATACGTTCCACTATCAATCACTTCATATGCAAATTTTTCAATAACTTTCATTTTTGTAGCCCCTTAAGTCTAAATTTTTTTAGTTCCATCTACAATTTCTGCGTCATAGAAACTTGCATCATAACCTACTTTATCGCGATATATTTTACCAACATTTTTCTTAAAAGCTTCTGCTTTGTCTTTTTTCACAATTGCAATTGCACTGCCACCAAAACCGCCGCCAATCATTCTGGCACCTAAAACACCATCTTGTTTCCAAGCAGCTTCTGCTAGCGTATCCAGCTCTTTACCTGTTACTTCATAATCATAGTGGAGAGAAACATGAGATGCATTTATCAAATGACCCAATTTTTCAAGATCATTATCCTTCATAGCCTTAGTTGCTCTGATCGTTCTTTCATTTTCATTAACTGCATGACGAGCACGTTTTATTTCTGTCTCATCATTAATTAAATATGCATATTCATCAAAAATCTGACTATCTAATTCACCTAAAGAAGTAATATCAAGCTTAGCTTGTAATTTTTCTAAGGCATTCTTACATTCTCTTACTCGATCGTTGTAGGCAGAATCAGCTAGAGCATGCTCTTTATTGGTGGACATAATAATAATTTCATAGTCCCCTAACTTAAGAGGCATATATTCATATTCCATAGTGTTGCAATCAAGAAAAATAGCACTATCCTTCTTACCCATAATGCAGGCAAATTGATCCATAATTCCCGAGTTTAAGCCAACAAACTCATTTTCTGTTTTTTGACCAAGTCGGGCTAAGTCTGGTCGATTAATATCTAAATCAAATTCATCTTTTAAGATCATCCCCATTAACATTTCAATGGCTGCACTTGAAGATAAACCAGATCCGGAAGGTAAATCAGCCTTAATATATAAATTAAAACCATGATTAATCTTATTTCCATCTTCTCTTTGTCGTAAATAAGTTATCATTCCTTTAAAATAATTTGCCCAGAATCGATCATCTTTTTCTACGGTATCGTCATTTAAGTCAAATTCTACAATTTCACCATCTATATTACCTGAATAAAGACAAACTTTATTATCATTTCTTGGACCATAAACACCATAAACACCTAAGCTAATCGCTGCTGGGAAAACATGGCCACCATTATAATCAGTATGCTCTCCAATTACATTAATTCGGCCGGGTGAAAAAAATACATCTTTTTCATTTTTACCAAATACTTTTTGATAATTTTTAATCAATTCATCTTTATTCATAATTTTTACCTCGTAAATCAATCAGTTATATGTAATCGTTTTCACAAATGATTATAAAACTATTTATCATTTTAGTAAATAAATTTACTGCTTTTTATAAAAAAAGTGCATTAAATTTTTAATGCACTTAGTTAAAGCTTTTCCTTATAACTAAATTAGTATTCATGGTTAAATGCACCTGCGGCAACTCTGAGTTAGTAATTCGCATAAGTAAAACGGAAATTGCCAATTTACTTAAAGCAATTTGATCAATATTGTACGAGGTTAGTGGGGGTGAAACATACTTGACGACATCACTGTTGTTAATACTGATAATAGCAGTATCTTTGGGGACTCTAATTCCTACCTCATTAAAATACTGCAAAACACCCACACTCAGTGTATCAGAAGAAATAATAAAGGCATCGGGTAATTTTTTCCCTAATTTATTAACTACTTCTTTTGCTAAATTATAACCATTTTTAACACTAACAATTCCTTTGGCAAATACTTCAATATTCTTTATCCCTCGGGTTTTACAATACTCCGTAAAAGTAATCTCTCGAATATCACGTTGCGATTTATGATCTAAAGTAAAACTTTCAGCACCGATGTAGCCCAAATTGTCATAACCATGCGCTATCAATTTCTTAATTGCATCCTGTATCGTTAATTCTAGATTAGGCTGAACCGAATCAAACAGCTCTGGAGCCGGGTTAATATCAATAAAGACACCGTTGGGTAAAACATCGTGTAGTTTTTCTAATTCCTTATAGGTAAGTTCAGCTGTTCCTACTCCAATAAAACCTTGAAAGATCGAAGCTTGTTGTATCAACTTGTTCAATTCAGTGAATAAAGTTAATTTAATGCCTTTCTCTTTCCCCACTTTATTAACAGCATCCCGTAAAAAAGAAAAATATTCATCCTGAAGTTGTTCCTTCCCATTTACGCGATAAAGCAATGCAATTTCAGGCTTTAAGTCACTTACGTTATTACGCTTTTTAAAATATCCTAATTCATTTGCTACTTTTAATATCTTACTTTTCGTTTCAGGAGTAACTGACAAACGCGAATCATTATTTAACAAGCGTGATACAGTTGCCGGTGAAAATCCAGATTTGGCAGCTATTTCTTTAATTGTTGTCATATTTTCCACCACTTTTTCTATTCACAAATACTGTATCATAATCCTAATTAATCCGCTATTACTGAATAATTTATTACTTAAGTAAATAATTTATTGATTCTTTCACCATATAAACAATTTTATA
>CAMFQH010000019.1:0-15653 GCA_945980025.1 uncultured Lactobacillus sp. | reverse complement strand
ATAAAGAATTAGTGGTAGTTTTCCAACCACATACTTTCTCAAGAACTAAGAAATACCAAAAGGACTTTGAAGAAATTTTGCGTGATGTTGATAAAGCATATGTTACTCCTATCTATGCATCTGCTCGTGAAGCAAGTGGAGATATTTCAAGTGAAGATTTAGTAAATAATATTCCTGGTTCAGAAGTAATTGATTTAGACAACATCGCTGATTTAACTAAGCACAAGAATGCAGTTGTTGTATTTATGGGTGCTGGTGATATTCCTAAGTATGAAGATGCTTATGAAAAGTTACTTTAATTGAATAGTTTTAATTATGATAAAAGGATTGACTAGACTTTTGCAATAAAGTAAAAGATCTAATCAATCCTTTTTAGTTAATATTAAGATCAATAATAAACGAGTTCAAATCTCCACGATAAGTGGCAATTGAGTATTCTATTTTTTGATCCTTTTTTGTATATCCATAACTATGAAAATAAAAAACAGGATCATTTTCCTTAATTTTTAAAGTTTTCGATATAGTTGAAGAAGCTTGTTTCACTTCTAATTTTCTTGTGACATGGGTGACAGGTAAATTTCTTTTCCTAAGTTCATCGTATAAGGATACTTGGGAAAAATCTATTTTATCTAGCTCTGGAACAAGCTTAGCAGGGATATAAGTGGTCACTTTAACAATTGGAGTAGTATCTACATACCTTAGTCTAACTAATTTAAAGACTGAGTCAGAAGGAGATAAGCTTAAGGCACTTTGTATTTCTGAAGTAGGATCAATTTTCTCAAAAGAGATCACTTTAGTTCTTGCTTTTAATCCCTTATCATCCATTTCTTGATTATAGCTTTGGATTACATGAGTAAATTTTTGTGCAATCTTGTTTCTTTTAACAATAGTACCTAACCGTTTGCGTTGCTCTAAGAATCCCTGTTGAACTAGATTATGAATCGCATGGTTAATTGTTGGGCGACTTGTATTGAATTCGGCAGCTAGTTCAATTTCTTTCGGTAATAAACTATTAAGGGGATAGGTTTGATCGATAATTCTTTGTTTTAAAATAGTCTCAATTTTTTTATATTTTGCTTCAGTCATTTATCTATTAATTTCAATTGTAGTTACGTTGTCATCTTTCATTCGCTCTTTAAGAGCTTCAATTATTTTAACACCCGCACTACAGCCAATACGGTCTGCACCGGCTCTTACCATTGCTAAGAAATCATCACTATTTCTAATGCCACCAGCTGCTTTGACCTTTACGTCATCCCCAACGATTGACTTCATCAATTTTACATCTTCAACCCTTGCTCCAGATGGACCAAATCCTGTAGAAGTTTTAATAAAATCAGGTTTAATTTCTTTCGCAATTTCTGCCAATTTTTTGATTTCTTCTTTGGTTAGGTAACAATTTTCAAAAATCACTTTACATGGCACATGATATTTGTGACAAATATCAACCATTTGCTTCATTTCCTCTTTAATATAAGCATAATTTTTATTTTTTAATTCAGTAATATTAATTACATAGTCAATTTCATTAGCGCCATTTTTAATAGCATCTTCAGTATCAAAAACTTTTGATTCTATAGTTTGTTGACCTAATGGAAAAGCAATTGCTGCTCCGGTGTCAATATCAGTATTCTTAAGTTGTTCTGAACAAAACTTAGATTGAACCTGATTGATAGCTACCATTTTAAAGTGGTATTTCTTTGCTTCATCGCATAGTTTTTTCATGTCTTCATTAGAAGCATCAGCATGTAAATTAGTATGGTCAATTAAGCGAGCGAAATCATCAATAGTGTATTTCATTTTTAATCCTTCTTTCAAATATGTAATTACATATTACAAATATATAGTAGATCTATGAAAGCGCTTTGTCAATTTTGGGATGATAATAAAAAGCAGAGAGGATCATCTCTGCCCTTTATTAATAAGTATTTTTGTTGATTTGATGCTGAATACTAAATAATTGAAGATTCAATTGATTATTTTTTAGTGCATTTTGAATGAGATAATTTAATTCATCCTCCTTATGACTATAATTTCTAAATTTTGGTGTAGTTGCAACATCTTTTAGAATTGAATCAAGCATTTTAGGAGTAAGCTGATTTTGCTGCTCTCCTTTAAAAATTTTTTTAGTATAACGACTCTTAATAACCTGTGGTAAGACGGAAGCTCCCATTCTACTTCTTAATACTTCTTGTTGTATTTCTTTGTCAGTGCACATAAGTTTAATAAACTTCCAGGAAAGAGTAGGGTGTGCTGTTTTGGAAGAAATTCCCAAACAAACGGTTGATGCAGGAGTTGCCTTAACCTTCTTAATAGCTGGCATTTGAAATACTTTCCATTTAAAACTAGATGTATGGGCAACATGATAGGGGTAGGAAGTATAGGTACGATACTTAGCTAAAGATAGTGGCATAAAACCCACTCTTCCTTCATCAAATTGATTTGAACTGACATATTGATAACCATTTTTATTAGTTAAATCTTCGATTAATGAGAAACCTGCACGCGCTTTATTTGAAGTAAGATTAATAGATGAATTTTCAAAAACGGAATTACCGTAAGCCAGCTGTGCATCTTGCCAAGTGTAATCTGAGGTAATACCAGCATAATTATTATTTATATTAATTGTCCGACAAATATTTTTTAATTTATTAGGAGAGAAGTGCCAATTCAAGTTAGAAAAACCATTTTTACCTAATAAATCATTGTTAGCAATCATTAAGGTGGGATTGGTTTCATATGGAAGACCATATTGAATATTATGATACTGTCCTGCTTTGAAGACGCTACTATAAAAAGTTGAATGAGAAATCTTGTCATCCTTTAATGGGGCATTTAATGCTTTTAGGGTACCGTTACTGGCTAATAAGTTGAAAATATCTTCTGGCAACATGATCACATCTGGCGTAGTACCCTTAACAATTTTTTCAGTTAACCAATTATTATAGTCATTCTTTCTAATTCCAGCAGTATATTGAATATCCACATTAGGATACTTCTTTTTAAATTTCTTGATTGCTAATTTAGTTACACGGTCTGCATCCCCATTAGGCACATTCCAGCTACTATCTGTGTAAACTCCAATTGTTAATACAGGTCTACTATATTTAGCTTTAAAGAAAAGAAATAAGCACAATAATAAAGTGATAAAAATTATAGTGCAGGCAATTATTTTGCTATTTTTTGTCGATATTTTCACTAGTAACACCTGTTTGAACAGCCCAAATTGCTAATTGAGTTCTATCACGTAAATCTAATTTCTCTAAAATCTTAGAGATATAATTTCTAACTGTTCCTTCGGATAGAAAGAGTTTAGTGGCAATTTCTTTATTTGATAAACCTAGGCCAACTTGTTGAATTACGCACCATTCACTTCTAGAAAAATCTTTTGTTTCCTTGTCATTTACTGAAATTGTGTAATTTGATTGGGCCATTTTCGAAAATAATCTGAAGACTTTTTCTGTAATATCAGGATTGATCATTGCTCCGCCTTGTGCAACTGTACGAATCGCTGTAAATAAATCAGCAGGAGAACCACCTTTTAATAAATATCCCGAAGCACCATATTTTAAAGCACTAAAAATAAAATCGTCATCATCAAATGTGGTTAAAATTATCACTTTAATATTAGGGTATTTTTCTTTAACGTATTTTGTACAAACCGTTCCATCCATTACAGGCATTCTAACGTCCATTAAAATAACGTCTGGCTTATTTTTTTCAATACTACTTAAGACCTCTTTACCGTTAGCAACTGTGTCAGTTACAGAAAAATCTTCATTGCTTTCTAAAATTATTTTTATTGAATCTCTAATTAATTGTTGATCATCGGCAATTAGTATTTTTATCATTTTAAACACCTACCTTAGTAAATTTTACAACTGTAGTAAAACCTTTTTTACCATCAAACTCAACTGTTCCATTAATAATTGTGAGTCGTTCTCTCATTTGTGTAATGCCATAACCTGGTTTGATGTGTGTCTCACTTTTACCATTATTATGAATGGAGAGAATATAAGAAGAGTTATTACTGGTACATTTAATCCAAATTTTTGTTGCATGACCATGACGCAGGGAATTAGTAACTGTTTCTTCGATGACACGAAAAATAATATTTTCAGTAGTTTTTTGAAAGTTTGCATTTCCCCATTCATAATCAAGCTTAATCTTTATATGAGAAATATCGCTGTATTCATTCAACATCTTGCTCAATGCAGATTCTAAAGTATAACTTTTTAAGGCGTCAGGACGCATTTGATTTAGAACTTGTCTTACTTCTTTTATACCTTGCTTGACTGCAATTGATATTTTTTGAAGTTGGGTTTTGGCAGCTTCTGGATTAATATCAATTAAAACCATTACAGCATCAATTCCGGCTGCCACACCAGTCAAAGTGTGGCCAACTGTATCGTGAATATCCCGAGCAATTCTTTTTCTTTCATGATCTTGAGCAATTTTTTCTGATATTGCTGCATAACTTTTAAGCTCATCATTAGCTTTTTGCATACTATGTAATTTTGATTGAACGGTGTGAGTTCGATTTAAAATATAAATTACATAACCTAGGCAAATGCAGATAAAGGTAATTAAATTTAATGAGACAAGAAAATTATTGAAGAAAACTAAAAGCGAGCGAGATTGAGTGGGAAGAAAATCAAGATAGGTGTTTAGACTAGGCATTCTAAAGAAAACACCCAAAAGAGAATAATTTGAAAATGAAAATAATAGTAAAAAGATAGTTCCTGAGATTCCCCAAAACCAATAGCTTTGAATAGTTGGTAAGTTTCGATAGGTTAATAATAGGTCAATAAAAATTAATAAAAAAATCCCATTGTAATTCATTCTAACTGCAAAAAATATTCCGAAAGCTAATATAAATTCAAGAACAAGTAGTAATAGGGTGTTTTGAGTAGAAAAATTGTAATGATAATGGATATACATTACTAGCACTAATAAACCATAGGAAATGATACATTCACTAAATAGTATGAGAGGAGAATCGGGAACTTGAGCTAGTGTAGTTAAGAGTTCTGAGCTTAGTTGATGATTAAGTATATATTGGGTAATTAATAAAAACTGTGCGCCAATAAAAGAAACAATAATAAAATTTAAGGTTATCATGAAGTGACGCATACTTACTAAGTATTTAAATTTCATTATTGCCACCCCGTAATATTAAAATTTTTTATATTTTTAGATGTGATAAGCTCGACAGGCAGAATAATTTCTTTTTTCACTTTGTGATGATTAAGAAGTTTGTAAGCTACATTAACAGCAACCTTGCCGATTTGGAGTGGTGATTGAGCTACTGTAGCCTTAATATTAGGATTTTTATTACTGATCATTTTTTTAATGTTTTCTGAACCGTCAATGCTGTAAATAGAAATATCTTTATTTGAATTGATTGAATTAATAGCTGCTAAAGCTCCAACTGCAGTTTTGTCATTTAAGGACATAATCGTATCAAAATTTTTTCCTTCGTTAAGATAACGCTGTACTTTTGGATAGCTATTTTCAGATTGTCCGGTAGTATTTATTTTATCGATAATTTGAAAGTTTGAATGACTTTTAATTGTATCCTCAAAGCCCTTAATTCTTTCTACAACAGAAATTGCAGTTGGTTGTTGTAAGACCAAAATATTTGCGCTTTTTTGTTTTGACATTAATTCTTTTGCACAAAGTACCCCAGCTTGGTAGTTGTTGGATCGAATAGTACAATCTACATAATTATTTGAATTTTTAAGTTGGCTATCAACTACAATAATTTTAATGCCCCTTTGATGGGCTTTTTTTAATACTCTAATTAGTCTCGGAGAGTTACCATCGACTGGATTAATAAAAATAACTTTGACCCCATTTTTAATAAAATTTTCTATTTCTGTAATTTGATTATTAACACTTAGTTCTGGATTTCGATTATAGAGAAGGTCGTTATGATCATCTACTTCATTAGCAATTGGTTCATTCAAGGTTTGATAAAAATCGTTATTCATTGTCATATAAGTACTGCCAAATTTAATTGGTTTATGACTAAATGGTTGTGCATAGAAGAGATAGATAATTATCCCAATTACAAATATTGGAAAAATGATTCTGCTTATTATAAATATTTTCCTCATAATTAACCCTTTATTAACTACTTTATAAAACAAATCATGTTATGGATATTTTATAAAAAATTAAAAAATAAGTTAAGCAGTAAAAATGTGACAAATGTCATATTCATTACGTAGTAAACGATTACATTTGACACTTATGTACACGCTTTCATAATGATAAATTATAACTGTAATTAAGAGAAGGGGTGTAAAAGTGAAAAATCTAATTTTAGTTTCTCACGGTAAATTTGCTGAAGGTCTTAAAACTTCATTAGATATGTTTGCTGGGGATGCAATTGAAAGAGTTCATACATTGTGCTTATACAATGGTGAATCAGCAGAGGACTTTAAGAAAAAAGTTAATGATTTCTTCGAGGAACATAACTTTAGTTCTAAAGATGAATTTGTAATTTTAGCTGACATAATCGGTGGAAGTCCCCTGACAACATTTTTAAGTATTTTTTCTGAAAGAGGATTAATGAATAAAGGTGTTGTTCTAGGTGGAATGAACTTTACTATGGCTTTAACTGCAACGGTTTCTTTAGACACGATGAGTAAAGAAGATATTGCTAAGAATGCTTTAGATGAAGCCAGACAAGCATTGAAACAATATGAAGTTACACCAGAAAATAGCACAGATAATGATGACGATATTTAGGAGGAAATAAAAATGACTGTATCACTTGTTAGAATTGATGACCGTATGATTCATGGCTTAATTACTACTCGTTGGGCAAAGGAAGTTCCATGTGATGGAATTATCGCTGTAAATGATAAGGCCCATGATAATCCTATCTTAAAAGAAGCTTATAAGTCGGCAGCTGAAGGTCAAGGCAAAAAATGCTTTGTTTGGACAATGGATCATTTTAAGAAAGTTCAAGATAAGGTTTTAGCTTCAAATACGCGTTACTTTTTAATTACTAAGAATCCTCTTGATATGAAAACTATTTTAGTTGACTGGGGATTTAAACCAAGTGATGTAAATGAAGTTATCGTTGGACCAGGTAATGACCGTCCAGGTGCTATTAAGTTGGGAGATAACCAATCATTTACTCAAGAAGAAGGAGATGCCTTTGAAGCAATGGCTGATAAAGGTTATAAGATTCACTTTGCACTTCTTCCTGATAAGCAAATTGGTTACTGGGACAAATTTAAAGGCAAGTTTGGTTATTAAAATATAAGTCATAGGTATAGGTAAAGAGGTAGAAAAAATGACTATAAGTTGGTTACAAGCCTGTATATTTGGTCTGTTAGCATGTTTATGTTCAAACTCTTGTATGGCTGGTCAAGCTATTGGTAACTATATGATTGGTCGTCCTCTAGTTGGAGGATTAATCTGCGGAATCGTAATGGGAAACGTTCCATTAGGAATTGCTTGTGGTGTTGCAACACAATTGGTTTACATCGCTTTGGTAACTCCAGGTGGTACTGTTTCAGCTGATGTTCGTGCAATTTCTTATATTGGTATTCCTTTAGCAATGGTTGCCATTAGTTCTAGAGGACTGAGCCCATTTAGTAGTCAAGCAGCTAATATGGCTAAGTCACTAGGTACCTTGGTTGGTACTATCGGTTCAGTTCTGTTTTACTCAGTTGCATTCCTAAACTTGGTTTGGCAATCAATGGGTTGGAAAGATATTGAAAACAATAAATTAGATAGATTATACGCAGTTAACTTTGGCTGGCCATGGATTTCACACTTGATCTTCTCATTCTTGCCAACTGTTTTAATGACTCACTTTGGCGCACAAGGTGTCACTGCATTACGTAACGCTCTTCCTATGGATGGCATTCCAATGAAGACTTTGTTTACTGTTGGTGCTATGCTTCCATGTGTTGGTATTGCTATTTTACTTCGTCAGATTGTTAATAAGTCAGTAGACTTTATTCCATTCTTGGTTGGTTTTACATTAGCTGCTTCATTAAAGCTAAACTTAGTATCAATTACTGTAATTTCATTACTATTTGCCGTAATTATGTACGAAATTGAAATGAGCAAAGGAAAAGCTGCTCCTACTACTAGTGCAAATACGACTGTAGATGATGACGATGAGGAAAACGAGGATATTTAACAATGGATGAGAAAAAGATTAGTCACAAAACATTAAATAAATCCTTTAACTTATGGTTCTGGGGTGCTTTAACCTGTTTCTCACAGGAACAAATGCAAACATTTGGATATTTAGCTTCTATGTTGCCAATTATTAAAGAACTATATCCAGATAAAAAACAACAACAAGAAAATATTCATGCATATACAGCTTTCTTCAACACTAACCCTATGTTAGGTTCAGTTATTATTGGTACGACTGCTAGTTTGGAAGAAGCTCGTGCAAACGGCAAGGGAATTGACGGTGAAACTATCAATGACATGCGTGCTGGGTTAATGGGACCTATCGCTGGTATTGGTGACTCGTTAATTGATGGTACTTTAATTCCAATTCTTTTAGGGATTGCTTTAGGGATGTCAAGAAATGGTTCACCAGTTGGTGCGATTTTCTATATTATAGCTTGGAGTTTAATCGCTTACTTTGGTCAACGTTTCTTATACTTCCGTGGCTATAAACTAGGTGATAAAGCGGTTGATATTTTAGTTGGTACTCAAGGTAAAGCAATTCGTAAAGCTATTTCAATTGTTGGTGGAATGGTAGTTGGTGGTGTTCTTGCAAGTTGGGTAAGTGTTACAACATCATTGAAATTACGTGACTCAAGTGGTCGTGTATTCATGGACTTGCAAAAGCAGCTGGATAATATTTATCCTGGTTTGCTTACCGTTATTGTTACTTTCTTATGCTGGTGGTTAATGGCTAAGAAACACGTTTCAGCTATTTGGACTATGATTATTTTAATCGGAGTTGCCCTCTTAGGTGTATTGGTTGGCTTCTTCAACCCAGGTTTATCATACTAAGTAGAATCTTGGAGGAGATCTTATAATGACAATTGAAGAGTTAAGAAAAGGATATGTTAACGAAGTTAATTACCAAAAAAAGATGTTAAAAAATCTAAAAACTTGGTTTAATTTATTTTTTATGATTAGTGCAATTGGTGTTGTATTAATTTATTACTTTCACGCTAAAACTCTTTGGTTGTTTATTATAGGAATAGTGCTATTTGTTTTAGGATCTTTAGGCATGTCGATCTTTGGCTATGGACAATGGAAAGGTCGACAAAATTTAAATTTGTTGATAGATGATTATCAACAAAAAGTAACTATTTTCACGAAAAAAGTAGAATCTAAGTAAAAATATTCCCCTAATAATTATTTTTTACTTAAGCATTCATCATAGGAATCACATTATAGCAGAGATGTGATTCCTTTTTTCTTTATAGTGGTAAAGAATTAATCTGAGAGCAAACTAAAGCAAAGTAGATAATTAAATCATAGAAGAAAAACTGTTAAAATAGTTAAGAGACTAATTTGACAGTTTTTTTATCTAAGGAGAAAAATATGGCACAAAAGAAATTACTTTTAATTGACGGCAACTCTGTGGCCTTTCGTGCCTTTTATGCTTTATACCGTCAGCTTGATCGTTTTACTAGTCCAGATGGATTGCATACAAATGCAATTTTTACTTTTAAAAATATGCTTGACGCAATCATGAAGCAGACTAATCCAACTAATGTATTAGTTGCTTTTGATGCAGGAAAAGTTACTTTTAGAACTGAGATGTATCAAGATTATAAAGGTGGTCGCCAAAAAACGCCAAGTGAATTGTCAGAGCAACTTCCTGTAATTCGTGAAATGCTTAAAGATCTTGGAATAAAGAGTTATGAGCTAAAGAATTATGAAGCTGATGATATTATTGGGACACTTTCTAAGATGGGAGAAGACGCTGGATATACAGTTGATATTGTAACTGGAGATAGGGATCTAACTCAGCTTGCATCTGATAAAACCACAGTCTTAATTACTAAAAACGGAGTTGGCGATACAGAAGCTTATACTCCAGCCCATATGAAAGAAGTTAACGGTGTTACTCCAACTGAATTCATTGACATGAAAGCTTTGATGGGGGATAGTTCAGATAATTATCCTGGTGTAACTAAGGTCGGCCCAAAAACTGCTTCTCGTCTAATTCAAAAATATGGTTCTATTGAAGAACTTTATGAACATGTAGACGAAATGAAAAAGTCTAAGCTAAAAGAGAACTTAATTAATGATAAAGATAAGGCCTTTTTAGCAAAAAAATTAGCTACTATTGATCGTGATTCGCCAGTGGAAGTAACTCTAGCTGATACTAAATTACAAGAACCAAATATTGAAGACTTGCGTAATTTATATGAGCGTTTAGGATTTAAGAAATTCTTAGCTGAGTTAGATGTTAATGGTACAACTAGTAACACACCAGAAACGGAAAAGTATGAATATCTTGAGTTAACTAAAGAAAATATCGTTGAACTAGATAAAATCAGTGAAAAAGAAGTAACTTTTTATTTAGCAATGTTAGGTGATAATTATCATCTAGCTCCAATTGAAGGCTTTTCTTTAAAAGTTGGTAATAAGATTTATGTATCTAAAGATCCAGTTTTGTTGCAAGAAAATTCACTTCGTCAAATGCTAGAAGATAAGACTATCAAGAAGAATGTTTTTGACATTAAAAGAACGTATGTAGGTTTACATCGACTAGATCTCAAGGCAGAAGGTTTAGACTATGATATGCTTCTTGCTTCATATTTAGTTAATAATGAAAATAATTCGAACGATCTTGGCGAAGTAGCTCATTTATACGACGATTATTCTGTAAAGACTGATTTAGAAGTTTACGGAAAAGGTAAAAAACAAGCTGTACCTGACGATAATGAATTCTTTGAACATTTAGCAGCTAAAGTTGCCGTAATTGAGAAATTAAAGACTCAACTTCTTGAAAAACTAAAAGATCATGAACAAGATGATTTATATGAAACAATTGAAATCCCAGTGGCTTTCGTCTTAGCAAAGATGGAAATTACTGGAATCAAGGTTGAAGCATCTGTTTTGAATCAATTAGGTAATGATTTTGCAGTTAAGTTACAAGAACTAGAACATAAGATTTATCAACAGGCTGGTGAAGAGTTTAATTTGAATTCACCTAAGCAGTTGGGGCATATCCTATTTGAAAAATTAGGTTTACCCCCAATTAAGAAGACTAAGACTGGGTATTCAACATCTGTAGAAGTGTTAGAGCAATTAAAAATGAAGAGCCCGATTGTTTCAGAAATTTTGGACTATCGTCAAATTGCTAAAATTCAAAACACTTATGTTAAGGGCTTGCTTGACTGCATTCAGCCAGATGGAAGAATTCACACTCGCTACTTGCAGACTTTGACTACAACAGGTCGTCTTTCTTCAGTTGATCCTAATTTACAAAATATTCCAACTAAAACTGAGGAAGGAAAGCAGATTAGAAAAGCTTTTGTTCCTTCAACAAAAGATGGGTATATTTTCTCTTGTGATTATTCTCAGGTTGAACTAAGGGTGTTAGCGCATGTTTCTGGGGATGAACATATGCAAGAAGCATTCAAGTCAGGCTATGATATTCATGCCCACACTGCAATGAAGATTTTCCACTTGGACTCACCTGATGAAGTAACGCCATTAATGCGTAGACATGCTAAAGCTGTTAACTTTGGTATCGTTTACGGTATTTCAGACTATGGCTTATCTAAAAACTTAGGTATTAGTCGTAAGCAAGCTAAGACGTTTATTGAAAATTACTTTGAACAATATCCTCAAATTAAAAATTATATGGATGAAGCAATTAAAAAAGCTCGTGAGAATGGCTATGCAGAAACAATTATGCATAGAAGACGGTATTTACCAGATATTCATTCAAAGAACTTTAATGTCAGAAGTTTTGCGGAAAGAACTGCAATTAATTCTCCAATTCAAGGATCAGCAGCTGATATTATTAAGATTGCCATGATTAATATGCAGAAAAAACTTGATGAACTACATTTAAAGACTAAAATGGTCTTACAAGTACACGATGAATTGATTTTTGATGTGCCAAAAGATGAATTAGATACAATTAAGAAAATTGTTCCAGAGGTTATGCAGTCAGCTGTCAAATTAGATGTTCCACTAATTGCAGATTCAAATTGGGGACATAATTGGTACGATGCAAAATAAACAGTAAGTAGGTGAGACAATGCCAGAAATGCCAGAGGTAGAGACAGTTAGAAGAACGCTAACTCCTTTAGTTAAAGGAAAAACAATTGCTAAAATTATTATTTGGTATCCAAAGATTATAGTTAATAATCCTGACGAATTCGTTGAAAAATTAACGAATAAAAAAATTTTGAAAATTGATCGTTATGGCAAGTATTTACTATTTAGATTTAGCGATGACCTGACTATGGTTTCCCATTTACGAATGGAAGGAAAATATCATTTAGTGACTCCTGATCATCCTAAAGGAAAGCACGAGCATGTGGAATTTGTTTTTACTGATGGAACTGCTCTGCGCTATGCTGATGTACGTAAATTCGGAAGAATGCATCTAGTAGAAACTGGAACAGAGAAGCAGACAACTGGAATTCGGCACCTTGGCCCTGAACCAAATACTGAAGAGTTTAGTGTAGAATACTTTATTAATGCTCTAAGTCGAAAGAAGAAGAATATTAAGAATACTCTTTTAGATCAAACCGTAGTTTGCGGCTTAGGAAATATTTATGTTGATGAAGTGTTGTGGCAGAGTAAAATTCATCCCTTAAGTAGTGCTAAGTCAATTCCTGCTGACAAGATAGTAGATTTATATCACAATATAAATCATACGATTACTGTTGCAACTAAAGAGCGTGGTACTACGGTACATACTTATTTGGACGCTAATGGTGATATAGGTGGTTACCAAAATATGCTCCAGGTTTACGGTCATGCGGGTGAAGAGTGTAATAATTGCGGCACTATTCTAGAGAAAATTAAAGTAAATGGACGCGGAACTACTTTCTGTCCGCATTGTCAGGTGCTATACAAATGACATATTTTTTAGGTTTAACTGGTGGAATTGCTAGTGGCAAAAGTACAGCTGATGAATTTTTTAAAAAGAAAAAAATTCCAATTATTGATTCAGACTTGATTGCTCATCGAATAATGGAGATTGGGCAAAATGGCTACAAAGCAGTAGTAGATTATTTTGGTACTGATATTCTTAATGATGATCAAACGATCAATCGTCGTAAATTAGGTGGAATAGTTTTTAACGATAAAGCTAAGTTGAAAAAACTTAATGAGTTAACACATCCACTTGTCCATCAAGAAATTAAACAACAAATGGCACAATATCGTGCAAATCAAGAAAAATTAGTTGTAATTGATGTGCCTTTACTGTTTGAATCTGGCTTTGAAAGTTTATGTAATGGTGTTTTGGTTATTTCTATTACACCAGAATTGCAGATTGAACGTTTAATGAAACGAAATGACTTCACTAAAAAAGAAGCTATAGCTAGAATAAGTAATCAAATGCCATTAAGTGAAAAAGAAAAAAGGGCTACCTATGTAGTAGTTAATACTGGTACAATAGGTGACTTAGAGAAAAAATTATCTGATTTATTACAAGAGATAGGCAGGTAAAAAAATGGAATGTCCAAACTGTCATAAAAATGCTTCAAGAGTAATTGATTCTCGTCCAAGTGATGAAAATAGAGCAATTAGAAGACGTAGAGAATGTGAAAATTGTGGTTTTCGTTTTACAACTTTTGAAAGAGTAGAACGTTCACCTTTATTAGTAATTAAAAATGACGGAACCCGTGAAGCATTTAATCGCGATAAAATTTTACATGGGGTAATGATGGCTGCACAAAAGAGACCAATTTCAAGTGAACAGCTTGATGCTTTAGTTGACCATGTAGAAAATGAAATTCGTAAGCAAGGTCTTAATGAAATTTCATCTAAAGACATTGGTAATCTAGTGATGAAAGAGCTAGCAAATTTAGATGATGTTGCTTATATTCGCTTTGCAAGTATTTACCGTCAATTTAAAGATGTTTCAGGATTTATGGAAGCCATGGAAGATATGATGGCTAAGCATGATAAGGAGTAGGTAGCCGGTGTTTGAAAGTGCTGATCCTAAGCAGCCTTTTTATGTGGCTAATCAAGTAGCTGTTAGTGAAGAAAATATAAGGGTCTTAACTACTCTATTTGAACCCCTTGTAGGCATACAAGGAGTAGGATTGTATATAACTTTGACTAAGGAGTTTGATGAAGTTCCGTTTGCCAAAGATTATAAAACTTTGTATCAACTTCAAGATCAGACAAATCTAAAACTAGAAGATTTATTTTCCACCTTACATCATTTAGAAGCAACAGGGTTGATTAAGACTTTTATAGGATCAAATCCTGTTTTAGGAGAAACATTGATTTTTGAAGTAGAAAAGGTTCCCTCAGCTGGTGAATTTTTTCATACCTTTCTGTTGTCTAGCTTGTTACTTGAACGAGTAGGAAGTGTAACTTTTAATCGCTTGGTAAAAAAATTCACGCCGCGCACTTTTATTGGCCTAAGGGATGCCAAAGAGGTTACTAGTGGATTTTTTGACGTATTTCATCTAAGTGCTGAGAGTGCAATTGACGCTCCTATCGAAGTTAAAGAAGCAGCAAGTGAAGTTCCTAAAGATAATAAAGGTGAAATAAAGCTAGGAAATGAGCCTGTGAAGATTGATTGGAGTTTTTTGGTCGATCTATTTGCAAGTTATCATATTGATAAAGAAGAAGTTTTAAAGCATCAGGTAGAAATTAAGCAAATTATTGATTTTTATCACTTAACAGAACAAGAATTTGTGGAAACCTCTTTAATTACTATGTCGGCAGGCACAGATAAATTAAATATGTATGCAATTCAAAATGCTGTTAACGAAAACTTTGGCCTTAATCGAAATAAGGAAATGGTTAGAAAACAGTTGCAGCAAAAGCCTAAGGATGCCGATAAAGCAATTAAGAACTTGTCAACAGCAGATGCAGAGTTGATTCGAGCAGTGGATAGTAAACCTCCTACTGATTACCTATATGAATTAAAAGAAAAAAAGGGCGGATATGTAACTGCTAATGAAAAGAAAGTTATTTATCGTTTGCAGGATCAGATGGGTTTAACACCGCCTTTAATTAATCTAATAGTTCATACTTGTTTTGAATATGATGCGGTCTTGACTAATAATTTAGCAGATCGAATTGCTAATGATTGGCTTCAAAAGGGAATTACTACGCCAACTGAAGCAATTGCATATCTTAAGGAACGTAAGAATAAGCGTAAACGTCCATCTTATCGTACTCAGAAGAAGACAGTCCGTAAGACAACTGACTGGTCAAAGTATGAAAAGCAAACTCAAAATAAGAAGTCTAAGATGACTGACGAAGAAATGGACAAAATTTTCCGTGAATTTGGTAAAAATGAATAGGAAGTGTTGTACTGGTGGAAGATATTTCTGAAGTAATTACACGAATTATAAAGAAACGCAAATTAGGTGAAGATAGCAAGAAAATTGCTAAAACAGCAATAAAGCATCCAAAAGTCCAAGCCTTTCTCGCACAAAATAAAGAAAGATTGAATAAAGAAATTGTCCAGGCATCCCTTCCTACAATTTTCA
>CAMFQH010000018.1:0-16001 GCA_945980025.1 uncultured Lactobacillus sp. | reverse complement strand
AAAAGTTAGTATTCTTTAAGTTAGACTTGTTTATGATTGTACTTCTTCCAAAAAAATCCCTCCTGTATTTAATTTCTAAAAAAGCGTCGCTGATCATACTAACAGAAAAAATTTTTTCTCGTAAGTAATTTTTTTGGAGATTCTAAATTTGAAAAGTGCGATAATTTGAACAAGGGAGAATTTACGAATGAAAAAACTAACAAAAGATATCTGGATAAAGATTGCTCTATCTCTTCTAGGAGTTTTGGCTGCTATTTTGGTCTATGTACCTAACTATGCTCTAGTTGATCAAGGGCTCAAAGGTAGATGTGCTATCTTTTTTATTATTGCGATAGTTTTACTTTGGCTACCAATGGAGCTAAAGAGCAGTATTTTTGCACTTAATTTTTATTATGAATTAGGTTTGATTTTGATTATTGTCTTTTTCATGACTAATCAAATGGCAATGAATTTTACTATTGGTCTAGTGATTGCTTTGCTTTTACTAACTTGGATTGGAATGGTAATTTTTAAAAATAATTTAGTCATGAAGCAAAAAAATAGTGAGCTTTTAATCATTAGACTTGTCATGATGCTGGTTTTAGCATATTTAGCCTATATCAGCGGTTTTGCAGCTCTTATGGGAGCTGAGATCTTTACAGTACAAGGACAAACTTGGCTACTTATTTTGGGTTTTGTTCTGTGTGTATATTATCTCGTCTTAGCAGGAAGTATTTGGCAACCATGGTTTAGAAGATGGACTTCTTGGATCATGATTTTAGTAGCAGTTGTTTTGCATATGTTATTTGCAAGTGCCACCTCTTTAAATATTATCTTTTTGCCTTTAATTGGAGAGGTTATTTTACTTATTCTAGCTTGGCGGAGTAACAGAATTTTAATGAAAAAGAAAAGGATTTCATAATTAGCTCTTGTCAGACTGTATCGATCCTTGATAGAATTAATTGTTTAAAAATTTAGGAGAGATACAAAATTATGAAATATGTTTATTTGTTTTTACCAGCAATCGGCTGGGGACTTATGCCCTTAGTTATTGCAAGTGTAAAGAATAGTACAGTTTATAATCAAATCGTTGGTACTGTTGCTGCTTCATTTATTTTTGGCGCAATTGTAATGGCAATCATGCATCCAGCAATGAGCTGGTCACTCTTCTTGCTTTCTGCATTAGGAGGAGCTTGCTGGGTGATTGGTCAAGTTGGTCAATATATTTCCTATGAAAAAATTGGTGTTTCTGAAACTATGCCAATTTCTACCGGGTTACAATTAATCGGGGTTCCTCTTGTTGGTGTGCTTGCTTTTGGTGAGTGGAGCAGTCCTCAAGCTAAGCTATACGGTTTTATTGGAATCTTAGTTTTGATTATTGGGGTTGTTTTAACTTCATTTACTGATCGTGGAACAAGCGAAGGAAACAAATCTAATCAAGTAAGTACTATTATCTTGCTTGTTTTAACTTCACTTGGATATATTACTTCAAGTTCTATTCCAAAGGCTTTACATGGAAACAGCGTTTCTATTTTCTTTGGTCAAACTTTTGGTATGTTAGTAGCTGTATTTATTTATACATTGGTTACTAAGAATTTACATGTTTGGAAAGAAAAATCTACAGTTCAAAGTGGTGGGGCAGGTATTCTTTATGCAATTGCCGCATTAGCTTACATTCTTTCTGTTCAAGATAACGGAGTTAACATGGCTTTCGTTATTTCTCAACTTTGTGTAGTGATTTCTACTTTAGGTGGCTTGATTTTCTTACACGAAAAGAAAACTCGCAAAGGCTTGATCTTTACCATTGCAGGCCTAATTTTAATTATTGGCGGTGCAATGTTAACTACATTATTCTAAGGAATGAAAGAAGGCATCCCACGTCTGGGATGCCTTCTTTGTATCAACTTGTCCTAATTCTTAAATCATTTTTAGTATTAGAACACATTTAATTGTATTAGAACTAAATTAAAAGTCAAGTTAAATACAATCGTGTGCTAAAAAATAAAGAATTCAATAATAAATTATATGGTATCGCTTACAGTTGACATATTGAGTATAGCGTGATATTTTCAAAATGGGATTGGTCGAAATTGTTTAGGAGGACAATGGATGCTAGCAATTGAAAACAACCAGTTAAAGGTTGAAATTAATGAGGTCGGCGCTCAACTTACTCATGTAGTTGATAAGACTACGAATGCCGACTATATCTGGAATGGGAGTGAATGGGAAAGACATGCTCCGATTCTTTTTCCGGCAATCGGAAAATCGAATGACAATAAATATATTTTAAATGGAAAAATATATGAAATGAAGCAACATGGCTTTGCACGTGATTATCCTTGGACAGTTGTGGACAAGGGGGATGATAGAGTAAGTTTAACTTTAACTGAAAATGAAGAAACTTTAACTGTTTATCCCTTTCACTTTAGTCTAATGGTTACTTACACGTTAGAGGCTAACCAATTAAAGGTAGAGTTTTTAGTTAAAAATAATTCAGAAGAAACGATGCCTTTTGGTCTTGGATTCCATCCAGGATTTAATGTTCCAATCGCTGGAGATGAATTGGAATTTTCTGATTATGAAGTTTCATTAAGTCCAGAAGTTACAGAATTAACTCAATTCCAAATTGATCCTATTCCATTTAGAAATGGTAAAGTTATTCCAGTACCTAAGGCGGAAAAGAGTACATTACCTTTATCATATTCAGAATTTGATAATGGGTTGATTATTATTAACAATCCTGGATTAACTGGAATTGTATTATCGAGTGCAAAATCTGACCATCAGATTTCTTTAACTTTAGAAGATTTTCCATATGTGGCACTTTGGACAATGACAGATCCAGAAGCCAAATTCTTATGTATGGAGCCTTTTGCTGGACTACCTGATGTTAAAAGTGACGAATTAACTGATTGGATGAAAAAAGAGGGAAATAACTTCTTAGAGCCAGATGAAAGCACACATTTTTCAACGACAATTACTTTAAAATAATATAGAAAGAGGGAAGCAATAAGTTTTCCTCTTTTTTTACTAATTAGTTAAGATTTGTCATAATTAAGTTTTAAGAATGTAATTTTGCTATAATATCCTTGTTTTAAGAAAGTTTGAGAAAGAATATTATGGATAATAAGCCCCAAGAACCTATTCACTCAAGAGTTGAGTTGAATAGAGAAAAACATAATAAGAAAAAAAAGGTCCACATTATTATTGGGATAGTTTTATTTTTGTTTTTAGGACTTGGAATTTATGCAAGTTCCGTTTATTTAAAAGCAAAAAATGCTTTTGATAAAACTTATGATCCTAAAACGGCCGTCAAGCAGGATAGCTTTTCTGGTAAAGAACCTTTTAATATTCTGTTGTTAGGGACAGATACAGGAGCTTTCGGCAGAAAAGAAGTTCGTGGAAACTCGGATACCATGATTTTAGTGACCGTGAATCCGGCCAAAAAGAAACTTTCTTTAATGTCTATTCCGCGTGATACGATGGCCCGGATGATTGGTACGGACAATTTTAGTGTGCATAAAATTAATGCGGCTTATAATATTGGCGGAGCAAAGATGGCAATGCGGACCACAAGTAAAGTTCTCAATGTGCCAATAAAGTACTATATTTCGATGAATATGGGCGGCATGCGGAAGATTGTTGATGGTGTTGGTGGCGTTACGGTGACGCCACCATTGACCTTTACTTATGATGGCTATACCTTTACTAAAGGAAAAACAGTTCACTTAAATGGTAGTCAAGCTTTAGCTTACTCTAGAATGCGCTATGATGATCCTAAGGGAGATTACGGTCGTCAATTGAGACAGCGTGAGGTCATTATGTCCGTTTTAGAGCACGCACTATCCTTTAATACTCTCAAAAATTTAGATTCAATTTTAGGTTCAGTGTCTACTAGCCTGAGGACAAACTTAACTTTTGATTCAATGGTTAAGATTAGTAAAAACTATCGTAAATGTACTAATAATATGTCTAGTGACTACTTACATGGAGTAGGCGCAATGATTGGAGACGCTTCGTACCAAGTAATGTCTGATAGAGAATTACAAAGAACTTCAAATATTGTGAGAAATGATCTTGGGTTAGATTCGATGGATATTGATAATAATGAAACCTATCAAAATTCAATGAATTCTCAATTTGATTGGAACAGTGGTGACTCTAATCAGGTATACTACATATATGATCCGTATACGGATGAATTATGGAATGGAGATAGGGCGTACTAATGGATGAATTTGTCTCGCTAGTAATAGGATATTTCCTCGGAAATATCCTTTTTGCTATGATTGTTACAAAAATATTTTTGCATAAAGATCCGACTAAATACGGTTCTGGTAATCCAGGAACGGCTAATGTCGGAGCAGTTTTTGGTAAAAAATGGGGTATTCTGACTTGCATTGGTGATTTAGCCAAAACTTTAGCTGCTTTGTTAATTGTTTACTTTATTTATCATGGTAATCGTCTAGATTTGTCTTTTGCAGGTCTTGGAGTGGTTTTAGGACATTCTTTCCCATTTTGGAATCATTTTAAGGGTGGTAAAGGAGTAGCAGTCACTGCTTTGTGGATTGTCTTTTTTGATTGGAGAGCGGGCTTAATTGCTTTATTAATTGGCCTATTTTTAGTCATTATTATGAAGAACCTTACTATACCACCGTTGGTCTATATGTTAGGATTCAGCATTTTTACTTGGATTAATTTTGGCTGGGAACAAGGGTTAATCTTTTTAATTGCTACCTTAATCATGATTTTTCAATTTAGAAAAGATATTGTCGATTTCTTTACTGGTCATGGTAAGCGTGTGGATGTATTAGTCACAATTAAGAAAAAGTTAGGGATATACAAATGAAATCAGTATTGAAAAAGACAATCCAGTGGATTTTACTGATAGTTTTACTGCTGGGAATATTAATTCAAACCTTAGGCTTTTGGAATTATAATCCGCCAACCGTTGCCGGTCGAACTAAAATTGGTTTAATGATTGGTTTAGTAGAGCTAGCCGTGATGGTTTGGTATGGGATGAGCTATGGTGACAAGGAGTACAGCTTTAAGGAAACAGTTAAAAGTTGGCTTGAAGGAGTAATTACTTTAGTCATCTTTTATCTTGTTTTCGTTATTTCTTTACCGCAATTTTTCTCAGCTTGGAACTTATGGGGAATCTTCTTTCCCGTTTTAACAAGTACATCAGCCTTATTTAGTGGGATTATTATTTCTTTATTCTTTCAACCTTTTATTTTTAGGCTGCAAAATAAGTTAAGTACTAAGCAAAATGTTTTGTTATTAACTACAATTACAATTTTGATCTTTACCTTAAGTGCAGGTAATTCGCTTTTAACTAGCTATAGTATTTTTGGTCTCTATTTGGTATTGCCTTTTGCTTGGGGAATGCTTATTTCAAAAATTACTGTATCTAAAAAGTTAATAGCTGGTTTAACAGTTGCGACAGTAATTTTGCTTCCAGCAGTTTATTATTTCACTATTCAATTAATACCGATTCAGACTCCACAAGCTGTTGTCTTCACCCAGATGAATATGTCATGGAATACGAGCTTGTTAATGAGTCCGTCATCACCATTAATGATCTTATTTGTAGTAACTGGTGGATTGCTTTTTAGAAAATGGTTGGTAGATGTATCACATAGTGCATTATCTCTTTTAATTCCTGCAATTATCTTTGGGACCACTGCTTACGGAATGACTTTATGGAAGGAAAAGCTTCAATTATTACTGGCTCCTGTTAGTAAAAAAGTCACTTTTCTCTTAATTTTGTCCTTATTGATTGCAAGTTTTATTATTAACTTTATTTTTAATAGATTTGTTCTTTCAAACAAGCATGTACAAAACTTCCTGAATAAATTTACTGGTACAGATTTAAATGATCTTCTTAATCTATTAAACAGCGGCTTGAATTTCCTTAAGAAGCATAGGCCAATAATATGTCTCTTTGCATATTTTATGGTTGTAAGTATTATTGGTTTCTTTACATTTAAGAGTAATGTTAACGTTACGTTGACTTATATTTTTACTAATAGACTTGGCACTGTCATCTTGTCCAGTATTTTTCTTCTAGCGTGTTTTGAAGTCTTTTATGTACTTACCAAGCGCTTCTGGGTAGCAGCAAGTATTCCGACTATTTTAGGGCTAGGAATTGCGATTGCTAACGGCATTAAAATGAGCTTGAGAGAAGAGCCCGTTTATCCAACCGAAATTGGTGAAATTGTTAATTGGAAGACCTTAATTCCAATGATGGGGACAAACAATTTGATTTATATTTTAATTGGATTGGCTGTCTTAATCGCTATAATTGTCTTTTTAGAAAAGAAGTTTCCAATTACCCTCAAGCGTAAAAAATCAAGTTGGGTAAAATTGGTTATTAGCCTCTTAGTTTTAATTACACCTTTGTGGTTTAACGATGAAAATTCACCGATCTATTATATTTCAAAAGGTTTTGATAATAGTCCTAACTTTAGAAATCCACCAGATAGCACGGGGGCTAACGGCTCAATTCTGACTTTTCTAGACTTTATTAAAGTGCCGATCATGGATAAGCCAGCTAATTACTCAGAAAGTTCCATAAAAAAAGTAGTTGAAAAATATCAGAATGAAGCAGTAAGCATTAATAAGACGAGAAAGAATAAGTTAAGTGATCAAACACTTGTCTTTAATCTTAGCGAAAGTTTTGTTGATCCAAAAGAATTCCCAAGTGTTAAGATTTCTA
Source organism: uncultured Lactobacillus sp. (assembly GCA_945980025.1). Classification (GTDB taxonomy): domain Bacteria; phylum Bacillota; class Bacilli; order Lactobacillales; family Lactobacillaceae; genus Lactobacillus. The sequence continues at coordinate 9,304 of CAMFQH010000018.1, read as the reverse complement.
ATGATGTTCGAGATCCAATTAAATATATTCGAAAGTTGATGACAACCACTACTTCTGGCCACATGCTTAGTGCTGGTTATGGTGGCGGAACTGGAAATATGGAATATGAATCCTTAACTGGATTTAACATGGGAGTATTTTCTACTGCAATCACGCCATACACGCAAGTGACATCTCGTTACAAGTTTTATCCAACAATTGGGATGGACTTTAAGTACAGCAGTGCCTTACATCCATTCAATGGTACATTCTACGGCCGAATTGATAATTATCGTCGTTTTAAATTTAATAAATTCGCGTACTTAGGCTCGAAGTATAAGATTTATGATAAAAAGACTATCGGAACTAATCCATATTTATCTGATGAGACAGCTTATCAAAATGGCTTACGACAAATTAATAGTCAAAAAGATGGTCAGTTTATCAATTTAATTTCAATGCAAAACCACATTCCATATGGTGATTATTACTCTCCAAATGAATATAAAGAAAATGTTAGTGGATCTCTAATTTCTGATGAAAATATTAAAAATAGTTTTGCTGCCTACACTAAAGGTATTGAATACACAGATAAGGCTGTGAAAAAGTTTATTAAACAGATTGATAAAATCAACAAGCCAATTACCCTTGTATTCTATGGTGACCACTACCCAGCAATTATTGATCAGACACAATTAAGCAAGTATCCGGTAAAATTACACGCAACTAACTACTTTATCTATTCAAATAAGTATGCCCGTGAGCATGGTGCTAAGAGTAAAATCAAGCCAAATAAATATGTCTCAACAGCTTCCTTTATTCCAATGGCTTTAGAGCAAACTAATTCAAAAGTAACAGCTTATCAAGCGTTGCTTACTAAGATTTATCAAGAATTACCTGCTATCACTATTAACTATTCTGGAGATGATGGCTTTGAATTAATCGATCAAAATGGTAAGCAAGTTTCTGAGAAGAAATTAACTAAGAAACAAAAAGAGTTACTAAAGGATTATCAATTAATTCAATATGATATGTCTGCAGGGAAAGGATACAGCTTAAAGCTTAAGGGCTTTTATAAATAAGCAGTTGACTAAATAGACATTCTCCCTTATGATCATAGGTAATAATAGTAGCAACTTAATTCAGTGTTCAGAGAACTAGCGGTTGGTGTGAGCTAGGCAGGTTAAGTGAGCGAAGTACATGGTGGGGTAGTTTCCGTATCAACTATATTTAAGGCGCATTAGGCGTAAACGTGGGTGGTACCACGGCTAATAAAGTAATTTGGTCGTCCCTAGATTTCGAAAGAAGTCTAGGGACGTTTTTGTTAGGAGAAAATTTTATGGCAAAATTTGATATTTTAGAAGATTTAAAATGGCGTGGAGCTATTAATCAAGAAACTGATGAAGAAGGTTTGCGCAAGTACTTAGCTGAACATGATGATTTGGCTCTTTACTGCGGAACTGATCCAACTGGAGATTCACTTCACATTGGTCACCTTATTCCTTTCATGATTTTGAAGAGATTCCAAATGGCAGGTTATCACCCAGTAATTTTAATTGGTGGGGGAACTGGTGCAATTGGAGACCCATCCGGTCGAAAGACTGAACGTACTCTTCAAACAGCTGAGCAAGTTAAGCACAACGAAGAAAAGTTAACTGCTCAAATGAAGAAGTTATTTGGAACTGAAAACTTTGAAATTCGCAACAATGCGGAATGGCTTGGTAAGATGAATTTGCTTGATTTCTTGCGTGACTATGGTAAGTTCTTCCAAGTTAACAACATGATTAATAAGGATGTTGTTGCTAGTCGTCTCGAAAATGGAATTTCATTTACTGAATTTTCTTACCAAATTTTGCAAGCTATTGATTTCTATCACTTGAATAAAGATAATGGTGTTCAAATGCAAATTGGTGGGAGTGACCAATGGGGTAACATTACTGCCGGAATTGACTTGATTCACAAGCTTGAAGGTTCAGATCGTCCAGCATTTGGTTTAACTATTCCATTAATGCTTAAGGCTGATGGTACCAAGTTTGGTAAGTCTGCTGGTGGAGCTGTTTGGCTTGATCCTGAAAAGACCAGTCCTTATGAATTCTACCAATTCTGGATTAACCAAGATGACCGTGATGTAGTTAAATACCTTAAGTACTTTACTTTCTTATCTCGTGAAGAAATTGAAGATTTAGCTGAAAAGACTGAAAAAGAACCTTGGAAACGTGCTGCTCAAAAGAGATTAGCAGAAGAAGTTACCAAGTTTGTTCACGGTGAAGAAGGCTTAAAGGAAGCTCAAATGATTACCGAAGCATTGTTCTCAGGTAATGTTAAGAGTCTATCAGTTCCTCAAATTGAACAAGCTTTAAAGAACGCTCCAAGTGCTGAAGCAACTCATGAGGCTAAGAATATTGTAGAATTTTTGGTTGAAACTAAGATTGAATCTTCTAAGCGTCAAGCACGTGAAGACGTTAAGAATGGTGCGATTTACGTAAACGGCGAACGTCAAGATGATATTGACTTTATCATCGAACCAGATAGTGATTTTGATGGAAAATATGTAATTATCCGTAAGGGTAAGAGAAAGTATACTCTAGTTAAAATTAAATAATAAATAAAAATTAAGGACTAGGAATGTAAAAACGTTCCTGGTCCTTTTTGCTATAATTAAATTGATATCTGCCGTTTTAGCTCAGGAGGTAGAGCACCGCCGTGGTAAGGAGGAGGTCCCCAGTTCAAATCTGGGAAACGGCTTAGTGAATAATTTAGTAACAAAAAAATTCTAGGGATGGTCAAAAAGGCGATCCCTTTTTATAATTGTTATAAATAGTATAAATAATTTATGAAAGAAGAATTAATATGACTCATGAACTTACGCTAGATGAAATTGCAAAATTTCAACAAGATTATCAACAAAATAAGCAAAATAAAATTGCTGAATTGGCTGTTGTGAATAACGGTGTGCAAAAAGCAAGTTTCAACGGTGAGGGTATCCGTGATTTAAATCGAACTTTCTCAATTGAAATTCCAACTGATAATGTGACCGACCAAAAGCAATCAGGTCGTTGTTGGTTGTTTGCGGCTTTGAATGTTTTACGTCATAAGTTTGCCAAGCAATATCATACAAAGAACTTTACTTTTTCACAAAGCTATCTTTTCTTCTGGGATCGAATTGAAAGAGCAAATATTTTCTTTAATCATATTCTAGAAACTGCGGATAAACCTGTGGATGATCGTACTGTACATTTTTACTTACAAGCACCTGATACCGATGGTGGACAATGGCACATGGCTATTTCATTAATTAGAAAATATGGCTTGGTACCAACTTATGCACAAGACGAAAGTTTTACAGCTAATAATACGGCGGCTTTTAATCAAGCATTGAATATGAAATTACGTGAAAATGGATTAGTTTTACGCAAACTTGCTCAAGCCGGTAAAAATGATGAAATTGAACAAAAACGTCAAGAATATTTAAGTGAAATTTACCGTATGGCTGTAATTGCTTTTGGACAACCTGTGCAAAAGTTTGATCTAGAATTTAAAGATGACGATGGAAATTACAAGTTAGACCAAAATATTACCCCATTAGACTTTTTCCACAATTATTTTGAAGATGACTTAGATGATTACGTAGTACTTTTTAATGCTCCAGATCATGAGTATGATAAGCTTTACGCTTTTCCATTTGAAGATAATGTTGAAGGCGGTAGCCCAGTTAGATTTTTGAATACAAAGATTGAAAATCTTAAGGAAGCCGCAATTAAGCAGTTAAAAGATGGAGAGACAATCTGGTTTGGCTGTGATGTAGGCAAGCAAAGTGATCGTCAAAAGGGAATTCTAGCTGCTAATTTATATGAAACTGATACGATTTTTGGTATTGAAACTAAGTTAAATAAAAAAGAACGTCTTCAAACTGGTGCTAGTGGTTCAACTCATGCAATGACCTTTGTGGGTGTGGATGTAGTTGATGGTAAACCTCGTCAGTGGAAAGTAGAAAATTCCTGGGGAACAAAAGTCGGCGATAAAGGCTACTTTGTCATGGATGATAAATGGTTTGACGAATACTTATTTAAAGTTGTAGTTAAGAAGCAATACTTACCAGAGAAACTAGTAAAAATTGCTGAAGGCGAAGCAACTCCTGTTCCTTGCTGGGATTCAATGGCTTAGTCTAGGGGATCGACTATGAACATCGAATTAGTTAAAAAATTTACTAAGGATCATCTAAAAGGTGAAAAAACAGGTCATGATTACTACCATGGACAAAGAGTGGCAAATTTAGCCACAAAAATGTATCTAAGTGATTATCCAGATGCACATAAAGACAGCAGAATAGTAGCTATTATTCAGACAGAAAGTTATTTACATGATACAATCGATGAAAAAATTTGTGACAATCCTGATGAAGTTATAGACGAAATCAAAGAATTATTGCCTAAGGGTGGCTTTACTTCTTTAGAAATAGAAGATATTTTGTTTATTATTCAACACATGTCTTTTTCAGCTAATATTGAGCACCACTATCAACTTCCTTTGAGTGGACAATATGTGCAAGATGCTGATCGGATTGAAAGTTTAGGTGCAATTGGAATTGCTAGAGCATTTACTTATGGCGGAAAACACGGAAATAAGATTTATGACCCCGAAATTAAGCCTGAGAAGCTAATAAGTCATGATCAATATCGCAACCATGTAGAAACCACAATTAACCATTTCTATGAAAAATTATTTGATCTAGAAGACCTAATGAATACGCCTGCTGCTAAAAAAGAAGCACACCGGAGAACTGAATATATGCGTGAGTTTGTTCAAGAATTTATGGATGAATGGAATGTATAATTGAAGAAAAAGAGATTTGTACCTGTATTGATACAAATCTCTTTTTGATATATATTTTATTTTTACTAAGCTAGTGAATCCCAAGCAGGAAGTGGAGTTGGCTTGCTTTCTGCAAGTTTCTTTTGATCTTCAGTTAAGAACTCTTTTCTAACAACCACTTCATAAACAAATTCGTCAAACCACTTATCGCTCATTGTGAAGTAACCTTTACGACCAGATTTTTCACTCCATGAGTTTTCAACTTTCCACTTACGGATTTCACCCTTATCTAAGTCAACACCAACTAAAGTCATAGCGTGGCTAACTTCGCCTTCACCAGTAGCCAATCTTTCTGCCTTAGTCATATAAGTATCAACATCAAATAATTCATCGGTCTTGTATAATTCAGTATCTAGGTAACCAGTCTTACGATCCATTTCTTTCAAGACATCATTACCAAACCAAACACTTTCACCATCTTTTAATTGCTTAATAGCAGCGTCTTTTAAGTATTCGATTGGAACATTTAAGAAAGTAATAGGGATACCACCATTAACATTGTCTTCAAATGGAAGAGAGTAAAGTTTGCCGTATTCATGATCTGGAGCATTAGTTAAGCAAACATAATCATTGAAATTAATATCCCAGTACTTATTGAAAAATTCAACTGGAGTCAAATTTTTATCCAAGTGAAGTTTTTTCTCATCATCGCGGTACTCTAAGTCAAAAGTTTTAGGAGGTTCGCCCACAGCAATTGCAGTCATGCGATAGATTTCACTTAAAAATTCTTTGCGTTTCTTTTCAACTTCTTCAGTTTTACCTTCTTGAACTAATTTGCGTAAAACTAAAGCATCTTTTCTTTCTTTACGAGCTAACGCATCAGATAAACCGGCTGTATGATTAGTATTAAAACTTTCAGGCATTGCATTGGTTGGGACAACACCGTACTTCTTTACTAAGGAAGCAGCCATTGCCCATTGACCACCATCTGCACCAGCAAAATTCATATATGCCTTAACTGTGCGATCATCTAAGGGCTTATCTGCAGAATCAATAATTGCATCATAGAAAATATTAGCACGTTCAATCTTATCCCAGAAGAAGTTGTATGCTTGAGATAAGGTGAAGTTTTTAGCCTTATATTTTTTACCAAAATCATGGCGTAAAGTATTTAAGGTTGCAAATAACCAGCAACGACCTGACTGCATTTGGTTAGTAACATTATCAGTTTCTACTTCGACAGAGAATACATCGTTTAGACGGTTAGTAACTGCTGGATTAAATGAAGCTTCTAACACACCGGACCGCATTGCTGCGCGAGAAACTACTTGATTACGTGAATTATCAAAGTCACTACGGAATTGATCAATTTCTTGTAGGGTTAATTCGTGAGACATAGATTACACTCCTTTAATTTTTTTATCATGTTTTTCATTATATTTACTATACAGCAAATCACAACTTAATACACTAATTTTATTGAATGAAAGTGGCTTTCATAAGGATTTAAAGTATGATTCTGAAGTATAATATTGATAACAATATCGGAGGTAAGAACTATGAAAAAGAATATTTTTGTATCAGGAATTACCCTAATGACAATGCTTTTAGCTGTAGGTTGCAGTAATAATGCAAGCCAATCTAACAATAATAATGAAGCTAAAAGTACTAAGACAAGCCATAAAAAGAGCCACAAAGTTAAAAAACATACAACTAAGAAAGATAAGACTGATATAGATACTGATAATTCAGAAACTACTAACTCAGATAAAAAAACTGATAAGAGGAGCAGCGAAAGTTCCAAGAGTAGTACTAGTGAAAAAGCTAGCCAGAATGGATCAGCAAACTCAAATGCTTCTTCTAATTCAAATGAATCAAAAAATACAAATAATTCAAATGGCTCATCCAATTCTTCAGCATCTAATACTCAAAATAATGGCGGTCAAAGTGCTGCGTCAGCTAATAGCTCTTCAGATGCTATGTTTAATAAGATGGTTTCTAATACTATCAAAGAAAATGGCTACTCAAGTAGCTATGGCCCAGACAACTTTACGTTAATTGATGGTGGTAATGGACAATATTCTTTAGCTGAGAAGTCAACTGGAACAATTGTTGGTCATTATTCTGTAAAGAATGGTGATCTTTACAAGCAAGATGTGATTACTGGAAACGATGTTAAGGTTAAATAATGGTTTATTATCAAAAAATGACGCCTGAAGGCTATCAGGAAATTAAAGACGAGATAGCCCGCTTAAAGAAAGATCGGCCACGAAGAATTAAAATCTTACAAGAAGCTCGTAGTATGGGAGACTTATCAGAAAACTCTGAATATACTACAGCTAAGATGGAATTAGGGCATTTACAAAGTCGCTTACGCTATTTAGATAAGCAATTAAGATATTCAGAAATTATTCAAAAAGATGAAAGTGGAACTATTGATTTAGGATCAAATGTTACTTTACTTTTTGATGGTGACGATGAAGCTGAAAAGTATCGGATTGTTGGTAGGATGGAAGCAGATTTAGCTAAGGGAAAAATTTCCTTTGATTCACCTTTAGGACAAGCTTTGATGAAACAAAAAGCTGGTGCAACAGTAACTGTTGAAGCGCCAGCTGGAAGTTATGATGTTAAAATTATCGCTGTAAATTAAAAGACATCTCGCTTATGCGGGATGTCTTTTTCTTATCTAAATATTTATTCAATATTAATTGTATTTTCCTTATCTTCTTCAGTTAACTTTGGTAAGGTAATGGTTAAAACGCCATTGACGTCTTTTGCGGAAATGTCTTTAGAGTCAACATCAGGAATACGATAACTTCTTTGAATGTGACCAACGCTTCTTTCACGGTGAAGAACATTGCCATTGTTATTGTCTAAGTTATCGAATGAATCCCGACTACCTGAAACGTTTAGAACGCCATCTTTATATGAAACTTTGATGTCTTTCTTATCCATTCCTGGCATGTCAACCTTAACAATATAGTCCTTATCAGTTTCTGCTACATCAGATTGCATAATGTTCTTGATGGAACTGTCGTCAAAAAAGTCTTTTGGAAAACTAAACCAATCACTTAATTGATCCATCATATTATCGTTGTTACGATTTTTCATCATTTCGTTTGCCATAATAAAACTTCCTTCCATTACGCTCTCTACAATTTCTATTGTAGTAGGTCCGTAGGGAAAGTAAAATATTTAGCACTCTAATTAGAGCGGTGCTAATAAAAATAAAAAAATAGGATTTAGAAGCACTCTAAATCCTATTTTTGATGGTTAGTCTAAATCTTTACCGTTAGATTCAATAACTTTCTTATACCAGTTAAATGAATCCTTCTTTGAGCGTTCTAGCGTTCCTTCACCCTTGTCATTCTTGTCAACATAGATGAAGCCATAACGCTTGTCCATTTGACCCGTTCCAGCTGAAACTAAGTCTATGCATCCCCAAGGAAGATAACCCATCAAGTCAACACCATCTAACACAACGGCCTTTTCCATTTGTTCAATGTGTTTTCTCAAGTAATCGATTCGATATGGATCATGAACTGACCCGTCAGCTTCACGTTTGTCGTAAGCACCGAGACCATTTTCAACGATAAATAGTGGCTTGTGGTAGCGGTCAGTTAGGTGGTTAAGAGAGATTCTCAAACCTTCTGGATCAATTTCCCAACCCCAGTCACTACGCTCTAAAGTAGGGTTTTCGACGATAGCTTCTTGTAAGTCAGTTAATTCATCTGGTTTAACTTTCTTATTTGAAACAGTAGTGGATTGATAGTATGAGAAACCAACGTAGTCTACTGTACCTTCTTTTAAGGCAATTTTATCTTCTTCAGTGATATCTGGACGGTAGCCATTTCTTTCGATATAGTCTTCAACAGCATTTGGATATTCACCATTAACGTGGACATCAGAGAAGAAGTCACGTCTTTGTTCAAACTTATCAGCAAGTAAAACATCATCTGATGATGGAGTTAGAGGACGAACAGGTGAGTAATTAATCATACAACCAATTTGAAAGTCTGGATTAATCTTGTGGCCTTCTTTAACTGCTAAAGCAGAAGCAACTAATTCATAGTGGGCTGCTTGATACATAGCAGCTTCTTTTTCTTTATCGCCCATTCCGTTCTTAAACAAGATACCAGAGTTAGTAGCCATTAAGAAGTCATTGTTAAAACTAGATTGATTATCAATTTCGTTGAAAGTCATCCAGTATTTAACTTTATTCTTGTAACGCTTAAAGCAAACACGGGCAAAGCGAACAAAGTAATCAATTAATTTACGGTTAGTAAAACCACCATATTCTTTGACTAAGTGATAAGGAATTTCAAAGTGAGAAAGGGTAATTACAGGTTCAATTCCATACTTATGACATTCATCAAATAAGTCATCGTAGAACTTAAGACCTGCTTCATTAGGTTCTTCTTCATCGCCTTTAGGAAAAATTCTAGTCCAAGCTATTGAAGTACGAAAAGCTTTAAAGCCCATTTCAGCCATTAACTTAATATCACCCTTGTAG
>CAMFQH010000017.1:0-16126 GCA_945980025.1 uncultured Lactobacillus sp. | reverse complement strand
ATGTTCATATTAGTGAATATAAAGAAGGTAATCGCTATAATCATGATCCTTTACGCTCACGGCGCTTATTGCTTCATAAGAAAGAAATCGCTCGTTTAGCTGGAATTCAAGCTCAACAAGGGATGGCAATTATTCCTTTAAAAGTATATTTAAAACATGGATTTGCTAAGGTTTTAATTGGAGTAGGACAAGGTAAGAAGCAATATGATAAACGCCAAACTATTAAAAAGCGTGATCAAGACCGTGAAATTCATCGTAAGTATGGGATTTAGTAGGTGAATTAAATGATTAGAAAGGCAAAATTAACTGATTTTCCTTTAGTTTATCCAATTTTAAAACAAATCTTTGACGAAATGGATATGGATACTATTAAAGCTCTTCCAGAGAGTCAGTTTTATGATTTAATGAAACATGGCTTTTATTCTCCTCATTATCGTTACTCACATAATCGTATGTGGGTAGAAACCGATGATTTAGATCGACCAATTGGTTTAATAGTAATGTATGGTTATGATGATCAAGGTTTGATTGATATCTCATTAAAAAGTGCATATCCGAAAGTTGGATTACCTCTTGATGCAGTTATTTTTTCAGATAAAGAAGCACTCCCGCATGAATGGTATCTGGATGCTATTGCTGTTTCTCCAAAACATTGGGGGGAAGGAATTGGACAGAAATTAATTAAAATCGCCCCTGAGATAGCACGCCAAAATGGATATAAAAAGATAAGCTTGAATGTTGATCAAGATAATCCTAGAGCTGCTCGTTTGTACGATTATGTGGGCTTTAAAACGACTTCTACCATGACGATCGGAGATCGTATGTATGACCATATGATTAAAAAAGTTAATTAAAATAAAAGAGAATCAATCATTAAAGAAAGATTGATTCTCTTTTTGTTATTAAATTTAAAGAAATATTTAAAAATAACATTAATTACATTATTAATGTTGCACACCATTTAAAAACCTGTTAAAGTAATAAAACTATGTAAGATTGGAGAGTGATCATAGTTTAATTAGAAAGGAAATTAGAATGAAATGCTGGATGAATTACAACGAGTTCAAATAGCTTTACATGATATGTTATCTCAACCAGACCTAAAGAAAATAAATATTTCTAAACTTTGTCTTGAAGCAGGAATTAGTAGAAGAACTTTCTATTTACGATATGGAAAAATAAATAACTGTATTGAAGCTTGTATTTTGCTAGAGCTGAAAAAAGAATTACGTAAAAATGAAAAGAATAGTTTAAGACAAATTCTTAATAGTTTATGTAGCTATATTCAAAAACATAAACAATATTTCTATAATGCATATAATTTCAGTGAAGAAAACTGTATGTGTGAAAAGATGAGGGAACACTTTTTTCAATATATTCGCTCATATGTTTACAAGCGAGGAAGTTTTTCAGAGCTCATCCTTAAACAATTGACTAATATCCTCTATGATCGAATTTGTTTTTGGATTAGTCATAGCTGCAATAAAAGTTATAGTTATTTATTGGAAGATTTAGCAATCATTATTGAATTAATTGATTTTCAAAAGCACGTTTGTTCTCATCAATATCAAGTGTTTAATTTCTCACATTATTATTTAAACTGTGATTAAGAAAGTGCATTAATTTGATTTTGAAAATTAAAAGTTGGCAAAAATAGTGGTTTAGTATGCCACTGTGTAAAAAGCAAACTAATTAAAATAATAAAGGGGACGTCTTCAGGACGTGAGATATCACAGCTCCAGGTAAGCCCCATGTCAGTGACTAGTGAAGAAACGCTAGCCACTTTTTTAATACCTGAGTAAAATCCGTATCTTCCTTGTTTTAAACTTCCTTTGATCCAATAATTTAACCGAGTAATATAGAGTAAATTAGTAAAACGACTATTAAGTTTTTTTACTTTGACTAGAGAATGATTGACTACATCAACACTATAACTTGCTAAAAGATGGTTAGAGTCTAAATAAAGTCGACCAATTTCATTATGGTTAATATCAGTTAAAATGATTGGTTGGTTAAATTCATTAAGATTACCTTTTAAGATATAAACTATTTCACCCTGATCATTTTTTACTGGAATTTGACCACAAGTTTGGCCATGTGTAAGTTGAACAGTATAAAGCATAATTTCATCTACCTTTAGAAAAATTATGTTTATTTACAAAAATGACGAATTGCATATGCAACTCCATTATCATTGTTACTTTTAGTAATAAAGTTAGCAATTTTCTTGATTTCAGGCGCAGCATTTTCCATTGCTACACCTACGCCAGCCATGCGAATCATTGATTCATCATTAAGATTGTCGCCAATGGCCATTACTTCATTTGGTTGGTAGCCTTGCAAGCGAGCATAATCCATTAAAGCAATCCCTTTTTGAGCTTTAATATTGTTAATTTCGATATTAGTAGAAGAACTCGCAGTGACAATTAAATCACCCATTTTTCCGATTTCTTCACGAATATGTTTAAATACTTTAGGGCCATCAGGATGAAAAGCAACAAATTTCATGGCTTCAAAGTCTGGTTTTTCAAGCAAATCTTTAAAGTCAGAAACATATTTAATTCTCATGATTTCATCTGAGCCAGCAGCAAAAGAAACTGCCTTTTTAAAAGTTAATTTTTTGTTGAGATCAACTAATAGATCAGAAAAGTTAGCAATTCTGCGCAAACGAGAATCTGAATAAACATTATCTGCAGCAACTATTTCAAAGTAAAAACCAGAATCTTTGAGTAATTTATTGATCTTAATACTTTGGTCTTTAGGAATTGGTTCATTTACAATTAGTTCGCCAGCAGTATTAAAGACCATTGCACCATTCAAATTAATGAATCCTGTATGAAGTCCGGCTTTAGCAAGGATGCCCTGAGATTCGGAAGGTGCCCGACCTGTTGCAACTAAAAATTCAACGCCTTTTGCTTGTGCTTCTTTTATAGCAGCAATATTTTCAGATGAAATTTGCATTTGTTTATTTAACAACGTGCCGTCCATGTCACTTGCAATAAGTTTAATCATTTTAAGTCCTCCAATCTTTTATCTATATGATATCATGAACTTGGATTTCTTAGAGAGACAAGAGGATAGAATAAGTATGAAAAAATTAATTGGAAATGATTGGGATGAAGTTTTAGCACCAGCTTTTGAAAGTGAAAAGTATCAAGAATTACGTGATTTTTTAAAGGAAGAATATCAAACGAAACAGATATTTCCCGATATGTATCATATTTTTACTGCTTTTAAATTAACAAGTTTTGCAGATACGAAAGTTGTAATTTTAGGACAAGATCCATATCATAATCCAGGTCAAGCTACTGGGATGAGCTTTAGTGTTAATCCAGGAGTTCCATTGCCTCCATCTTTAAAAAATATTTATAAAGAACTATATGATGATGTGGGTGCAGTCCCAGTAAATCATGGCTACCTTAAAAAATGGGCAGATCAAGGAGTATTACTCTTAAATGCAGTTTTGACTGTACCATATGGAAATGCTAATGGGCACCGAGGTAAAGGCTGGGAACTAATTACGGACACAGCTATTAAGGCGCTAAGTGACCGAGGAAAAGTTGTCTTTATTTTGTGGGGAAAATTTGCACAAAATAAAATTCCTTTAATTGATGAGGGAAAGAATGTAATTATCAAATCTCCCCACCCTAGTCCTTTTTCAGCAGATCGTGGCTTTTTCGGTTCACGTCCGTTTTCTAGATGTAATGATGCTTTGATTAAATTTGGTGAAAGTCCAATTGATTGGCAATTACCACAAGAAGTAAACCCAGCAGATATGGCATAGTTTTTGTTTTGAGAAAAAGCTTTGAAATTGTAAAATATTATCTATAAATAAAAAAGAAAGGCTTAATTTGTTATGAAAGTATTTGACTCACTTAAGAAAAAGGCAGAAGAATCAAAGAAAGTAATTGTTTTTCCGGAAGGAAACGATGACAGAATAATAAAAGCTGCTGTTCGCCTCGAAAAAGAAGGTATTGTTAAACCACTTTTACTGGGAAAGCCTGATGAGGTAATAGAGACTGCTCAAAGCTTGAATGTTGATTTAGGCTCAATTGAAATTATTAATCCAGCAGTTTACCCTGATTTTGAAAAAATGTGTCAAGACTTTATTGAGTTAAGAAAAGGAAAGAATACTTTAGCAGAAGCAAAGAAAATTCTACAAGACGTTTCTTACTTTGGCACAATGCTAGTATATGAAGGAAAAGCCGATGGGATGGTTTCAGGAGCCACTCATTCTACTGCTAATACTGTGCGTCCAGCTCTTCAAATTATTAAGACTAAAAAAGGTATGAGCCGTGTCTCAGGAGCTATGATCATGGAACGCGGAGATGAAAAGTATATTTTTGCTGATTGTGCTATTAATATTGATCCAGATAGTGAAACTCTAGCTGAAATTGCTTATCAATCAAGTAAAACAGCTGAAATGATTGGTCTTGAGCCTAAAATTGCAATGCTTAGCTTTTCAACTAAGGGATCAGCAAAGGGCCCAATGGTAACTAAGGTGCAAGAAGCGACTGAGTTAGTACACCAAAAATATCCAGACTTAATTTGCGATGGAGAATTACAATTTGACGCTGCAATTGTTCCTCGTGTTGGAGAAGCAAAAGCCCCAGGTTCTGCAGTTGCTGGACACGCAAATGTGTTTATTTTCCCAGAACTACAATCTGGTAATATTTCTTATAAAGTGGCAGAACGTTTAGGTGGATTTAGCGCAATTGGTCCTGTATTGCAAGGTCTTGCTGCTCCAATTAACGATTTGTCACGTGGATGCAAGACGGAAGATGTGTATTTATTAGCTATTTTAACTGCTGCTCAAGCTAATATGGAGAAATAAAATGAACTCATTAGAAATAAATTCTGATGAACAGATGCAAAAGTTAGGCAACGCAATTGGTAAAAGTAGTAAGGGTCATGATTTATTACTCTTATCTGGTGATTTGGGTGCCGGAAAAACTACATTAACTAAAGGAATTGCAAGAGCTTTAGGAATTAAACGTCCTGTTAAAAGTCCCACTTTTACAATTGTTAGAGAATATCGGGAAGGTAAGAGACCGCTTTTCCACATGGATATGTACCGGCTAGAAGATGGAGACTTGTCAAGTATTGATATGCCCGGATATCTAGCTGAAGATGGGTTGGTCGTAATCGAATGGCCGCAATTTATTATTGAAGACCTACCTAACGATTATCTTGAATTATCGATTAAGCGTGTAGATGATTCATGGGATTCTACCAAGCGAATAGTTGAATTTAAAGCTGTCGGAGAAAGAAACAAGCTTTGGTTGTCAGAAATAAAAAAATATTTTGAATAATAAAAAATGGTTAAGCTTAGATAGGCTTAACCATTTTTTTGATTGGATCATCTCCAACACGTTTATTTTCCTCAATTAAAATACCTGCACAAGCTTCGCTATCGCTTAAAGCATTATGGTGGTGCCATAAATTGATATTTAAAGCTTCTGAGACTGTATCTAGTTTGTGATTAGGAAGATAGGGCTCAAAGGCTTTACTAGTTGCTAAAGTATCAATTGCAAAGTAATGGGGTGCCGGAATATTATAGCGAGCCAGCGATTTCTCCATTACGCGGCAATCAAAGCGAGCGTTATGGGCAGCTACTAACATTCCTGGTTGATATAATTTTTTTATTTTTGGCCAGACTTCAGCCATTGTTGGAGCGTTTTTTACGTCTTCAGCTGTAATGCCATGAATTCTTATATTTCTTCCATCAAAAGGCATTTGTGGATTGATAACTGTATAAAAACGATCCACAATTTCATTATTTCTAACCATAACTAAAGCAAGAGAACAGGCACTTTCCGGATGACTGTTTGCCGTTTCAAAATCCATTGCAGTAAAGTTCATTTTTATCCTCTAAATAAAACATTATTTTTCTTTTTAGTATAACACTTAAGGTAGAAAACTATCCATTTAATGCGGTATGATTAAAGAGATGATTATTTAAGGAAAAGAGAGATAAAAATGCAACTGATGGATTTAAGAAAACAGGGGATTGACATTCAAGAAAATATTCCATTGAGCCGTTTTACTTTTACTAAGACGGGAGGACCTGCGCAGTATCTTGCTTTTCCTAAAAATTTAAATGAGCTCGAACTATTAGTAGATACGGTTAAAGAAAATAATATTCCCTTAACTGTTATTGGAAATGCTTCTAACTTGATCATTAGAGATGGTGGTATTTCTGGTTTAGTTTTGATTTTGACAAAAATGGACACAATTGTTGCAAATAAAGATGAGGCAACTGTTACAGCGGATGCTGGGGCAAGAATTATTGATACATCTGAAGCAGCATGTGAAGCTGGTCTAAGTGGACTAGAATTTGCGGCTGGTATTCCTGGTAGTGTAGGAGGAGCAGTCTTTATGAATGCGGGCGCCTATGGCGGTGAAACAGAATTTGTTATTAAGTCTGTTCGTGTCTTAACTCGTGCTGGTGAATTTAAGACTTACACACATGATGAAATGGAATTTGGCTATCGTCACTCCTTGGTTCAAGAAACTGGAGATATTGTTGTGAGTGCTACTTTTGGTCTTGAGCCCGGAGATAAGTGGGCTATCAAAGCAAAGATGGAATATTTTAATGGTTTACGCAGAGCAAAACAACCCCTAGAATATCCTTCTTGTGGAAGTGTTTTTAAACGTCCAGCAGGACATTTCGTAGGACCAATGATTATTAAAGCAGGTCTGCAAGGTAAAAGAATTGGTGGAGCAGAAGATTCAATGAAGCATGCAGGCTTTATTGTTAATGTTGGTGGTGCGACAGCTACTGATTATTTAGATTTAATCCACTTAATTCAAAAAACAATAAAAAAAGATTTTGGTATTGATTTACAAACTGAAGTAAGAATTATTGGAAAAGAAAAAGATTAGATACTAGTACAAAGCTACAAGTAACGGCTTGTGGCTTTTTTTATGAGATAGATGGTGAGAAAAAATTGAGCGATATTATTAAATTAAAGCATGTTCGTAAGGAATATGATGATGGTTTTGTAGCACTGAAGGATATTAATTTAACTATTGAATCAGGAAAATTTTATTCTTTATTAGGACCATCAGGTTCTGGGAAAACTACTATTTTAAGAATAATTGCTGGATTTAGCGAACCAACGAGTGGACAAGTTTTTTTTGATGGACAAGATATTACTAATTTAGATGCTGCTAAAAGAAAAATTAATACTGTTTTTCAAAATTATGCTTTATTTCCTCATATGAATGTTTTTGAAAATGTGGCATTCGGTTTACAGATCAAGAAAAAGGATAAGCAAGAAATAAAATTAGCTGTTAAAGAAGCTTTACACATGGTTCAATTGGATGGCTTTGCAAACCGAGAAATTTCTGAATTAAGTGGTGGACAGCAGCAGCGAGTTGCAATTGCTAGAGCAATTGTTAATCAGCCAAAGGTACTACTTTTAGATGAATCTTTATCTGCCTTAGATAAACGTTTAAGAAAAGATATGCAATTTGAATTACGTGAAATTCAAAAAAAGCTGGGGATTACTTTTATTTTTGTTACTCATGATCAAGAGGAAGCCCTAGCAATGAGTGATGAAATTTTTGTTTTAAATGAAGGGAAAATTCAACAAAGTGGTAGTCCGGTTGATATTTATGATGAACCAGTTAATGACTTTGTTGCTCGCTTTATTGGCGATTCTAATATCTTAAGTGGACGGATGATTAAGGATTATGAAGTGGAATTTGGAAATCATCGTTTTGAATGTGCTGATGCAGGTATTAAACCTGGTGAAAAGGTAGAGGTCGTTTTAAGACCGGAAGATTTAGATATCACTGATATTGAACATGGAAAACTAAGAGTTGTGGTTGAAAGTCAGCTCTTTTTAGGGGATCATTTTGAAATTAAGGCCATTGATAGTGACGAAAATGAATGGTTAATTCACTCCACTAATCCAACTAAAATTGGTAAGGAAGTAGGAGTATATTTTGATCCTGAAGATATTCATGTTATGCGTTTTGGCGAAAGTGAAGCTGAATTTGATAAGCGTTTAGAGGCATATGAAGGAGAGGAGTAAGATATGAAAAAAAGTAAGTTATTTTTTCTCATTCCTTATATTTTATGGCTTAGTTTATTTGTTATTGCTCCGATTATTTTGATCACAATTAATGCATTTAAGGGAGAGGATGGCTTTACCTTAAAGAATTTTCAGCAATTTTTTGTCAATGGTACGTTTTTAAGAATGACTCTAAATTCATTTTGGTATGCATTCTTAATTACCTTAATTACGCTGCTAATTTCTTATCCAATTGCCTATATTTTAAGCCAAATGAAAAACCAACGATTTTGGCTGTTATTGATTATTTTGCCTACTTGGATTAACTTGCTTTTGAAAGCTTACGCATTTATTGGCATTTTTAGTAAGCATGGACTATTGAATAATTTTCTACGCCTTTTTGGAATAGCACCTGCAAATATTTTGTTTACTGATTTTGCCTTTATTTTTGTTGCAGCTTATATCGAAATTCCATTTATGATTTTGCCAATTTATAATGCAATTTGTGACATTAATCCAGCTGTAATTCAAGCAGCTTATGATTTAGGCGCAAGTAAATGGCAAACATTTATTAAGGTTTTATGGCCACTTTCAAAATCTGGAGTTGAGTCAGGAATTCAAGCAGTATTCATACCTTCACTTTCTCTATTTATGCTAACTAGGTTAATTGGAGGAAATCGAGTAATTACACTTGGTACTGCAATTGAAGAATACTTTATGACGACTATGAATTGGTCAATGGGTTCGACAATTGGTGTGGTATTAATAGTGTTAATGGTGATTGTTATGCTCTTTACCTCATCAGATCATCATCATAAAAAGGAGATCAAACTATGAAAAAAATAAAATGGTCCCGAATCTATTTTGCTTTTGTTCTGGTTTTGATGTATTTACCCATTTTTTATTTAATATTTTATTCTTTCTCAAGTGGTCATAATATGGATCATTTTGAAAAGTTTACTTTAAGTCATTATCAGGATCTTTTTAATGATAATAGGCTATTAGCCATTTTTCTAGAAACAATTTTACTAGCACTCTTATCTAGTTTGATTGCCACTATAATTGGTACTTTTGGAGCAATTGCAATTAGTCAGACTAAAAATAAAAAAGGACGAAAAACTTTGCTAGCCTTAAATAATGTTTTGATGGTATCACCAGATGTAATTATCGGGGCGAGTTTTTTAATCTTCTTTACTTTTTTAGGGATTGGCTTAGGTTTTGGATCTGTTTTATTAAGCCACATTGCTTTTTCAATTCCAATTGTTGTATTAATGGTTTTGCCCCGCTTAAAAGAATTTGATTATTCTTTAGTAGATGCTGCTCGAGATTTAGGTGCATCCACTTGGCAAGTTTATAGCAAGGTAATGATTCCGGCTATTACGCCTGGGATTTTAGCTGGCTTTTTTATGGCTTTGACTTATTCCTTAGATGATTTTGCAGTTACTTTTTTTGTGACAGGAAATGGTTTTTCAACATTGTCAGTAGAAATTTATTCACGTGCGCGCCAAGGAATTAACCTAGAAATCAATGCCTTGAGTACTGTGATGTTTATTTTTGTAATGATTTTAGTACTTATTTATTATGTAATTACTAATCATAAAACCCATATTGGTAAGGGGCGTGCACAATGAAGAAGCTGTTAATTGGAATTGTGACTATTCTATTGGTTTGTTTTGGCTTAGAAGCTGGGGCTAAACAATTAAATAATAATGGTGTTAGCGCTAATAACAAAAATTTGATTATCTATAATTGGGGTGATTATATTGACCCCAAGCTAATCAAGAAATTTGAAAAACAAACTGGATATCATGTAATTTATGAAACATTTGATTCTAATGAAGCCATGTATACGAAGATAAAACAAGGTGGTACTGCATACGATATTTGCGTCCCTTCAGACTACATGATTTCAAAAATGCGTAAAGCTAACTTACTTGATAAAATTGACACTAAGAAAATTCCAAATTACAAAAATATTGGGAGTGAGTTTTTACATCACTCTTTTGATCCAAAAAATACCTACTCTGTTCCGTATTTTTGGGGAACGTTAGGGATTGTATATAATGATAAATTTGTAAAACCTGGGCAAATAAAGCATTGGAATGATCTCTGGTCCAAGGATTATCGGCATAATATTTTATTAGTTGATTCTGCTAGAGATATTATGGGACTTTCTTTAGCGTCTATGGGGAAGTCTTTAAATACTACTAATTCTTTAGATCTAAAATTGGCAAAAACAAAATTGGATGGTCTCGGACCCAATGTAAAAGCAATTATTTCAGATGAATTAAAAATGTATATGATTCAAAATGAAGCTGCTGTTGGAGTAACGTGGTCTGGCGAGGCTCGTACAATGCTAAACGATAATAAACACTTACATTATGTAGTGCCACCTGAAGGCTCAAACTTATGGTTTGATAATTTTGTCATTCCTAGGACCGTAAAGAATAAAAAAGGTGCTTATGCTTTTATTAATTTTATGCTTGATCCTAAAAATGCTGCTCAGAATGCAGAGTATATCGGGTATGCAACTCCTAATGTAAAAGCTCAAGAATTATTACCAAAGGAAGTAAAAAACGATAAACAATTTTATCCAAGTAAACAAGCAATGAAAAATTTACAAGTTTATCAAGACTTAGGTCCAAAGAAAATTCAAGAATATAATGATCTATTTCTCGAATTTAAAATGTATGGTCGATAAGAGCTTGGTTTATTTATAATTGAATTTTAGGAGGGTGGCAATGAAGTTTAATATTGAGCAAATATTTACCTGGCAAAACCTGATGAATATTATTGATATTTTAATTGTATGGTACATTATCTACCGTTTAATTATGTTGGTAAGAGGGACTAAAGCAGTTCAATTAGTTAAAGGGATATCATTAATTATTCTGGTTAGAATTGTAGCTGAGTTGTTACATTTACATACGTTAACGTATTTTGTCGATCAAATTCTTTCTTGGTCAGTAATTGGAATAATTGTTATTTTCCAGCCAGAAATTAGGCGTGGCTTAGAGCATTTAGGTAGATCACCAATTTTTGGTGGGACTACAATAACTGAAAAGCAAGCTGCTGAAAAGATGATTGGAGAATTAGATAAAGCAATTCAGTATATGTCAAAGAGAAGAATTGGTGCTTTGATCACGATTCAACAAAATACAGGACTAGAGGACTATATTGAAACCGGTATTCCAATTGATGCTGATATCACTGGTGAATTATTAATCAACATTTTTATACCTAATACGCCATTGCACGATGGTGCCGTAATCATTCGCAATAATCGAATAGCAGTTGCTGCAGCTTATTTACCTCTTTCTGATAATAGTATGATTCCTAAAAAACTTGGGACACGTCACCGTGCAGCTGTTGGTATCTCAGAAGTTACCGATGCAATTACTATCGTTGTTTCAGAGGAAACCGGTGGAGTAACTATTACTCGTAATAGCCAGTTTATGCTTGATCTAACTAGAGAAGAATATTTGAAATATTTAAATGCTCAATTAGTTCCAAAAGAGGAAGAAGAAAAGCCAAAGTGGTATCAAAGAATTGTAAATCATGTTTGGAATTGGGGGTCAAATAAAAAATGAAAAAGTTTTTTGATAAACCTTGGTTCTATCGAATTATTGCTTTGATTTTGGCTATTTTATTAGCTGTTTATGTAGCATCTAATCAGCAAGGTTATGTTACTCAAGGCCGACGTGAAGAAACCTTAAAAACTGCAACTAAAACCCAGGTAATTAAGGTACCCTTACAAGTTTCAGTTAATACGGATAAGTACTATGTAACGGGATATCCTGAAAAAGTAAATTTAACTTTAGAGGGATCGAATGCTTTAGTTACATCTACTATTAATACTCAAAACTTCCGTGTCTACATTGATTTAAGCCATTTAAAAACAGGAGAGCATACTGTACCAATTAAGGTAAATGGTTTAAGTAGTCAATTAACTTATAATATTAGCCCAAGTAAAGTACGCGTAAATATTCAAAAGAGAAAATCTCGTACTCTTCCTGTACAAATAGAGTATAATAAGAGTGCTGTAGCTCGTGGGTATAATCTTGGAACTGCTAAAAGTGATCCAGAAGTAGTTAATATTACTGGAGCTAAAAGCGAAGTTAACCAAGTTGATCGAGTAGTAGCTCGGGCAAATTTACCAAAGGGAATAGACAGCACATTTGAACGTGAAGAAATGCTGGTAGCACTTGATAAAGATGGACATCAGCTTAACGTCGTTATGGATCCAGTAACGGCATATATTACTATCCCAATTAACTTATCTAAGAAGAAGGTTAAGATAAATGTAACGTCGAAGAATGAATCTTCGACTCATGTTTATTCTTTAACCGCAAAGAAAGAAAATATTGAGATATATGGTGATGAAAATACGCTCAAGAAAATAACGTCTCTTCCTTTAAAGGTTGATTTAAGCGGTATTGATCATGATGTTACGAAAAATGTCACACTTAAATTGCCAGATGGCGTTGTTAAGGCATCACCATCAGTGATACCAGTTCATATAAAAGTAACTGATACTACTGCTAAAAAAGAATAAAACAAGGAAAGGTTGTTAAAAATTATGCTTAAATATTTTGGAACAGATGGTGTACGGGGGGTTGCTAATGCTGGCTTAACTCCAGAGATGGCTTTTAAATTAGGTCGTGATGGAGGATACGTTCTTACTAAGGATAAAAAGGATGGAGAAAGAGCTAAGGTATTAGTTTCTCGTGATACACGTATTTCTGGACAAATGTTAGAGTATGCATTGATTTCTGGTTTGCTTTCCGTCGGAATTGAAGTTTTAGAAGTTGGTGTAATTACTACTCCTGGTCTTTCTTACTTAGTACGTGCACAAGGTGCAGATGCTGGTGTTCAAATTTCAGCTTCACATAATCCGGTTGAAGATAATGGAATTAAATTCTTTGGTAGTGATGGCTTGAAGCTATCTGATGCTAAGGAAGAAGAAATTGAAAAATTAATTGATGCGCCTGAAGATAAACTTCCACGTCCTTCTGCAGAAGGTTTAGGAACTGTAACAAATTACCATGAAGGTGCTTCTAAGTACTTACAATTTATTGAAAATACTTTACCAGAAGAATTAAGTGGAATTAAAGTTGTTGTGGATGGCGCTAATGGTGCTGCTAGTGCTTTGATTTCAAGATTATTTGCTGATATGGGGGTTGACTTTACTACCATTGCAACTCATCCAGACGGTTTAAACATTAATGATCATGTGGGTGCAACTCATACTAAGAAATTACAAGAAGAAGTTGTAAAACAAGGTGCTCAATTAGGTTTAGCATTTGATGGGGATGCTGATCGTTGTATTGCTGTCGATGAAAATGGGAACGAAGTTGACGGTGATCACATTATGTACGTTATTGGCTCATATCTTGCTGATCATGGTCGCTTAAAGAAAGATACAATTGTTACAACTGTAATGAGTAACCTTGGTTTTACAAAGGCTTTGGAAAGACGTGGTCTTAAAAATATAAGAACACAAGTTGGTGACCGTTATGTTTCAGAAGAAATGAGAGCTAATGGTTATAATCTTGGTGGAGAACAATCAGGTCACGTTATTATTAGCGACTACCACAACACAGGTGATGGGATGCTTACGGGATTACATTTATTATATGTAATGAAGGATACCGGTAAATCCCTCAGTGAATTATTGAGTGACTTTAAAGAATACCCACAACGTTTAATTAATGTTCCTGTTGAAAATAAAAAAGACTGGAAAGAACATAAACGCATTACTGAAGCCATTGAAAAGGTTGAAAAAGAATTAAGTGATGAAGGACGTATTTTTGTTCGTCCATCTGGAACTCAAAGTTTGCTTCGTGTAATGACTGAAGCTCCAACACAAGAATTAGCTGACAAGTACTGTGAAGAAGTTGCTAAGGTTGTTGAAGAAGAAATGGGTTCAAACTAAAAACTAATTATTTTTGGCTTTATTTAAAATTTAATATGGTGATGGTGTTCACCAATTTAACCGATTAATATCTGACGACGCCTACTTTCTTGGATCAACAGGGAGGTAGTGTCGTCTTTTTTTATGCATTTTTTGTATAATAGAAAGGAGAGTAACCGATTACATAAGGAGAAAAACTAATGAATATAAAATTAATTGCTGTAGATCTTGATGGAACATTATTAAATGATAAACAAGAAATAAGTGTTAAAACCAAGCAAGCACTTCAAAAGGCATCAAAGATGGGAATAAAAATAGTTCCTTGCTCAGGTAGACCGTTTCCGGGTATTAAGGACTATCTTAATGAATTGGACTTAAAGGATTCTACTCAGTATGTGGTTGCATTTAATGGAGCTTTAGTGTTAAATTCTCAAGGAAAAGCAATCGTTGAAGAACTGTTAAGCTATAATGATTTTATCTTTTTTGAAAAGATTGCTGATAAATTACAAGCAAATTTTCATATTGAAGTAAGAGATAAGTTTATTACATTAGATCATTTTATTAACTATTATCTATCACGTGAAAGTTGGCTAACAAGAATGCCAATAGAGGTTTCTGAACTAAAAGATATTTCAGAAGATATTAAATTTACTAAGGCAATGTTTTCAGGATCTCCAGCTGAAATGAAGAATATTTATGGGAATTTATCAGAGGAAGTATTTGAAAGATATAATGTCTCAACTTCAGATGAAACTTTGATTGAGATTAATTCTAAGCATGCATCTAAAGGAAATGCGTTAAAAGAGTTAGCTAAAAAACTAAATTTAAAAGAAGATGAAGTAATGATTTTCGGTGATCAAACTAATGATATTTCTATGTTTGATGTGCCGGGATTCTATAAAGTAGCTATGGGAAACGCGGTTTCTGAGATAAAAAAGCGTGCTAATTTTATAACTAAAACAAATAATGAAGACGGAATAGCGTATGCATTAAGAAGGCTGGTTTTTAATGAATAGACGATTGAAAAATTATTTAAGTGTAGGGATTTTTGCTTTTTTTGGAGGTGGACTGCGAGCCTATTTAAATTTAATCTGGTCACAGACTGGAACTTTGACTGCTAATATTATTGGCTGCTTTTTATTAGCATTTTTTACTTATTTTTTTGTTGAATACCGAGAAGGAAGAGATTGGCTAGTTACTGGACTAAGTACAGGATTTGTTGGTTCCTTTACTACTTTTTCAAGTTTTAATTTAGATACGCTTAAGCAATTAGAAAGTGGGATGAATAGTCAAGCAACTATTTATTTCTTTAGTTCGATCTTTATTGGTTTTTTATTTGCTTATTTGGGAATGTTAGTAGGTAAAAGAACAGGTAGAAAGTTGGCAGAAAAAGCATGATAACAGTCTTAACAGCCGGATTCGGAGCTATTTGGGGAGCAATTTTAAGATATGGCATTACTAACTATGGTAAAAAACATTGGTCTGAGAAATTTCCGTACGCAACGCTATTAATAAATCTTACAGGAGCATTTTTATTGGGATTTATTTTTTCTCGTAAATTCTCACCCTTTATCTATGCTTTGATTGGAACAGGAGTATTAGGCGGTTATACAACATTTTCAACGTTAAACGTTGAATTGCTGTCTCATTGGCGAGATCGTAATTACGGTGTATTCACCCTATATGCATTGCTATCATATGGTGGTGGCTTAATTTTAGTATTTTTAGGATATAAAGTAGGTACTTTGATTTAGATCTCAACAAAAAAAGAATGTATCAGATTCCGATACATTCTTTTTTTGATAGTTATTAATTTTGATTTTTAATCGAAACTTTTCCTACTTTGCTTGAAATATCAATTAAATTAGTTGAATCTTCCTTACCAACATAGCCTTCAATTTTATCGTAATCATCGTTTCCGTAAATAATGGCATCAAGAGGAAAATCAGTTGGACCAATTTTTTTGGTATTAATTTTGAATTTGAAAAATATTGCCGGTGGGACATTAACCGATATATTACCAACTTTACTTTGAATTGATAAATTAAATTTAGACTTTTCAGCCAGTGATAAGTTAATTTTCCCCATATCAGATTTAATATTACCACTTCCAGTAAGATTATTTAGAAGCATTAATCCGGTATCGGTTACTAAATCTATATTCTCACTTGTAAGCCCATTTACGGCGATC
>CAMFQH010000016.1:0-16515 GCA_945980025.1 uncultured Lactobacillus sp. | reverse complement strand
GATCAGCCTCGGTCTCGTGGGCTCGGAGATGTGTATAAGAGACAGTCTTTAATTATAATATTAATAAGCTTACTACTTTTGCACAAGACCCAAGTAAAATTATTAGAATTTTAGAGCATGCACTTTTTCATAAAGAATATATATTACTGACCTATCAAAATGGATGCACTGAGATTGGTCAACTAATCAAAAGGACATCTGCTGGGCGCTTCGTACTAGATAGCTATGATAGCAACATAATTAGAATAATTGATTTAAACGAGATCTTTAACGTCGAAACAGCATAAAAATAAAGGACTTTTCACTTTAAACTGAGAAGTCCTTTTTATTTTATTCTTTAAAACTTTCCATTAAATCAGCTGCATTTCTCTTAGCAGCATCCGTTACATCAGAGCCTGCCATCATCTGAGCAATTGCGGTAATGGCTTCTTCTTGCGTAAGAGGTCCTACTTGAGTATAAGTAGCTCCATCTTTAACTTGTTTTACAACTGAATAACGTTGATCTCCAGCAGCAGCTACCTGTGGGGAGTGAGTAATTGTAATAACTTGTTTTTCTTGGCCGATTGCATGCATCTTTTTACCAATTGCTGCTGAAACCCTTCCGGAAACCCCAGTATCAATTTCATCAAAAATCATGGTTCCAACTGGTTCCACACGACTAAAGATTGCTTTTAATGCCAAAATTAAACGTGATTGTTCACCGCCAGATACTATTTTGACTAATGGCATCAAAGCTTCACCAGGATTAGGTGCAATCATAAAGATAACTTCATCAGTTCCAAGTTTTGTAAATGAATTAGTCTCATTAATTCTAATAGAAAAGCGTGCTTTTTCCATATACAGATCAGCTAATTCTTTTTTTATTTTTTCTTCAAGATCGCGAGCAATCTTTTCTCTCTGTTCATGTAAATTTTGGGCTTTTTGACTAAGGCTTTTTTCAATGATTGCGAGTTCTTTTTGGATTTTTCCCTCGTCTAAATCTCCAGTTTCAAACTTATTCAGTTCACTTTTAACCTTTTGTGCGAATTTAAAAACATCGTCTAAAGTTGGGCCGTATTTTTTCTTCAAAGTATTCAATGTATCTAATCGACTAGAAACATATTGATATCGCTCTTCGTCAAAGTCCATTTGATCCATTAAAGTAGATAGTTCACTACGAGCATCATTTAAAGAATAAATACCATCATTAAGGCTGGTAGCAAAATTCTCAAACTTTTTACCATAATTACTCAAATCTTCAGCAGCATTTTGGGCATCCCCAAGTAACGTAGCTAGTCCATGCTCATCATCATCATATAATTGCATAAAATAATTAGCTGTATCTGCAATTTTTTGATAATTATTGAGCTCATTAAATTCTTCTTCTAGCTTCTCATCTTCATTTGGATCGTTCAAATCAGCACTTTCTAGTTCATTATTTTGAAATTCCAAAATATCCTGTTTTTGAGCAATTTCTTGAGCATCTTCTCTTAACTTACGGAGTTGAGAAGTAAGATGACGCCATTTCTCAAAGTCAGCTTCATAGCTATGCAATTCTTTCTTAAATTCAGGCTCCGCATAATTATCAATCAAATCTATTTGTCGATCTTGATCCATCAAAATTTGTTGATCATTTTGGCCATGAATATCAACTAAATTTCGTCCAATTTCACGTAAAACATTGATTGTAGTCAGCTGCCCATTAATTCTAACTACATTTCTTCCCTTATGTGTTAATTCTCGGCTAATTATTAGCTGATCATCTTCAAAAGGCAGACCATATTTTTCACATAAATCTTCAATAAGATCCTTTTGTTCGCTTAACACAAATAAACCAGTGATGACCGCCTTCTCTTCACCCGAGCGAATCATTTCACTTTGCGCACGACTTCCTAAGAGTAGAGAGACGGCATCAATAATAATTGATTTACCAGCACCAGTTTCTCCAATTAGAACAGTCATTTTTTCTTGAAAGCGAACTTTTAAAGTTTTAATGATTGCAAAATTTTTAATATCTAATTCAACTAACATTTTATCTCACCTAAAGGCCATTAACTGCACGTTGAACTACATCGGAAGGATTACCTTTCCATAAGTCTTGACCTGGATTTGCTATGTCTTTTCCTAAATGAATAAGAAATTCAATATTTCCTTTACCACCTTTAATTGGTGAATAGTCTACTCCCAAAATATTAAACCCTATTTTTTGAGCAACTTTCATGGTATGTTTAATAACATTTGCATGAACTTCATGATCATGAACAATCCCATGCTTACCTACATTCTCAGGACCTGCTTCAAATTGTGGCTTAATTAAACACACTGCATCGCATTTATCTTTTAAAATTTCATACATTGGCGGCATAATTAAATCTAATGAGATAAAGGAAACATCTGTCATTGCAAAATCAGGCAATCCATCAGTGAAGTCGACTGGCTTACTGTAGCGAAAATTCTGTTTTTCCATTACTACAACTTGAGGATTATCTCGTAACTTCCAAGCCAGTTGATTATATCCTACATCTAATGCATAGACTAACTTAGCCCCATTTTGTAAGGCAACATCGGTAAAACCACCAGTGGATGCTCCAATATCAAGGCAAATTTTCCCTTTCAAATCAATATTAAATACTTGCAGGGCTTTTTCTAATTTGAATCCTCCACGGGAAACATATTTTTTACCATCATCTTTTATATGAAAAACTTCATCTTCAGGAAATTTTTCTCCACTTTTATCAATTCTTTGATGATTATGGTCATTAACTAATCCAGCCATAATAGCTCTTTGAGCTTGACTACGAGAATTAAAAAGACCTTGTTCAAACAACAATACATCTGCACGCTTTTTAGACATTTACTATAATACCTTCTGATACAAATTAAAAAATTCACCTAATAAAGGTTGCTCAAAAACTTCTATAGCTTTTCTTCCTGATTCAATCATTTCTACAAGTTGTTTACGACTATCTTCAATCCCAAGCAAAGTTAAAGTATTATTTTTACCTTCTGTTGCATCCTTATGAGTAGCTTTTCCCGCTTCAGTTGCTGTCTCTACTACATCTACCAAATCATCATAGATTTGATAAGATCTTCCAAAACGCTTGCTGAAGTTGTCTAATCTATTAAGCTCAGAATCAGTTGCACCAGCATAAATTGCAGCCATTTTAACACTTGCTTCAATTAGGCAGCCTGTTTTCAACCACTCCATCTGATCAATCATCTTCGCATTTTCTTTAGCTGAATCGTTATTAGTTGTATCAATATCAAGATATTGACCACCGACCATCCCATTTGGCCCTACAGCTTGAGAAATAACAATTGCTAACGCAGCTGAATTACTCCCCTCGGTGATCCATTGAATTCCCAACGGAAGCAATCCATCTCCAGCTAATATAGCTTCTGCTTCTCCCCATTTTTTATGAGAAGTAAGTTTTCCGCGACGATAATCATCATTATCCATCGCGGGTAAATCATCATGAATTAGAGAATAAGTATGAATTAATTCAATTCCACATGCAATTCTTAATTCTGGCTCTTCAATTTTATGATTTAGTGTCTCAAGAGTTGCTAAGAAAAGCAAAGGACGTAGTCGCTTACCTCCCGCCATTACTGAATAAGACATAATTTTACTAAAAGTTGGATTATCAATTTCAGTAACCAGATGTTCTTTTAAGAAATTGTCAATTTGAGGTGTATATTTTTCTTGAAAATCTTTTAACTTCATTTATTCTTCCTCAGGAGCAGACGCATTTTGGGGATCTAAAGCCTTTTCGTTCCCATCTTTATCTACTAACTTGGCCACAGTTTGTTCTGCATCATTTAGCTTTTTCTCTAATTCTCGGCTTAATTTAACTCCTGCTTGAAATTCACTTAAAGCATCTTCAAGAGGAACATTACCACTTTCAAGCTTATTAACTATTTCTTGTAATTCATTTAACTGTTCTTCAAAATTATTTTTCTTGATTGCCATTTTTTTCTCTCCGAATATTTTCTACATTTACTTGCACTTGACCATCTTTAAAATGTAACTTTAACTTCTCATCAATTTTTAGCTGGTCAACTGAAGTAACTGTATTTCCTTTTTGATCAGTTGTATAAACGTATCCTCGACTAATTGTTTTCAACGGACTAATATCATCTAATTGTTGCATAGCTCGATTTAATCTATTTCTTTGATCTTTAAGATAGTTATTCATCGTTGAAAATAAATTCGATACTACAAAATTTCGTTCACGCTCAAGTTGCTCTAATTTTCGGCTAGGACTGAGTGCCTTAAGACGCTCTTGAAGTAAACGTAACGTAGATCCATCGTGCTGTAGTCGATTTTCGATTGCTTGATTGAGACGATGCGTAAGCATATCAACTTGTTGAATTTGTTGATCATAAATTCTAGTCGGCTCTTGTAAAACTGGTGCATTCTTTAACCGATCTAAAATTTGATGCTTTGTATGAATATTGGCCTGAATGGCGGCATAAAGTCTTGCCCGTAATTGAACAATTTGTGTTAATACATCAGCTAAATTAGGAGTTGCATATTCTGCTGCAGCAGTTGGAGTAGCTGCTCTAGCATCGGCCACTAAATCAGCTAAAGTTGTATCAGTTTCATGTCCTACTGAACTGATCACTGGCATTTGCATTGCATAAATCTGCCGCACAACTTTTTCTTCATTAAATGGCCATAAATCTTCTAGTGATCCACCGCCACGCCCAATGATTACAACATCATATTTATCGCCTTGAGCTTGAATTTGCTGTAAAGCAGCCACAATTGTATCTGCTGCTTCATCTCCTTGAACTTTAGCTGGATACAAATCAATCTCAGCATGAGGAAAACGGCGATTAGCAGTAACCATAATATCATGAATTACCGCTCCTGAAGCACTAGTTACAACTGCAATACGATCTGGAAATAGGGGGATCTTCTTTTTATGTTCTTCATTAAATAATCCCTCCTTTGCAAGCTTCTCTTGCAATTGTCTTAACTGTTCATAAAGAGCTCCTAAACCTGCTGGCTCCATAGTCTGAGCATAAAATTGGTAAGATCCCTGCGGTCCATAAACATCTACATATCCACTAACATAAACCTTCATTCCCTCTTCAGGCTTAAATTTTAATTTTTCAAAAAATGAGCGAAACATCACTACATTAATTTTTGATTTTTCATCTTTTAATGAAAAATACTGGTGGGAATTCATTCTAAATCTAAAGTTAGACAATTCTCCCTGTAAAAACACTTTATGTAAATAGGGATCATTTTTAAACTTTTGTGAAATATAAAAATTTAAATCACTAACAGAAAGATAAACTTTATTATCTACCATGTTGTTTCCTCGTCAAAATTACGGCTTGTTTCATTAAACTGGCAACTGTTAAGGGACCTACTCCTCCGGGTACCGGTGTAATTGCTTTAGCTTTCGGAGCAACCATATCGAAGTCGACATCTCCCATTAATTTACCATTCTCACGGTTCATCCCAACATCGATTATAACTGCTCCCTCTTTTACCATATCCTCAGTTACTAAATGTGCTTTACCCACATCCGAAATAATCACATCAGCATTTTTAGTTAGCTCTGATAAATTTTTTGTTTTTGAATGGGCAATCGTAACAGTTGCATCCCGTTCAACTAAAACTGCAGCTAAGGGCTTTCCTACAATTACGCTACGACCAATAATTACTGTATTTTTACCGGCCATCTCAATTCCATAATAGTCAATTAAGGTTAAAATACTGCGAACTGTTGCTGGAATTACATCACTCTGTCCTTCCCAGAGACGCCCTAAATTAAGAGGTGAAAATCCATCGGCATCTTTTTCTGGGGCAATTGTTTCAAAAATAGCCCTTGGATCAATTTGAGGAGGAACGGGCAATTGCACCATTATTCCATTAATACTTGGATCTTGATTAAGGTCTTCAATTTTTTCTAGAAGTTCAGCTTGAGAAGTATTAGCGGGAAAATGCAGTCCTATTTCCTTAATTCCTACTTTTTTAGCTAAGTTTCTTTTAACTCGCAAATAAATTTTGCTTGCCGGATCATCTCCAACTTCTATTACGCATAAAGTTGGATTTATTCCGTCACTTTTTAATTTTTTTATTTCTTCTATCAAGTTCTCTTTAATTTCATTTGCAGGAGTTTTTCCTTCTAGTAATTTTTTCACTTAATCACCTCATAAAAAAAGTCGGCTCAACGAGCCGACTCATTAGTTAGTCTTTCTTAATGAAATTGGCCAAGAGACCATTAATAAACTTTTTAGATTCCTTAGAGCTAAATTCATCACATAAATTTAACGCTTCATTTAAAGCAGCTACCGGATCAATTACTTTGCTATTTTGCATTTCATAAAGAGCTACTTCAAGGATTGCCAAGTCAATTTCGTTAATTCTATTAAGACGCCAACCCTTTTTTAAATATTTACTTAATTGCTCATCAAGTGCTTCTTTATTTGCTAAAACACCATTAACTAGTTCTGTAGAATAGTCTGGGAAATCTTTCAATTCTAAAGCCTTTAAAGCTTTTTGACAAACTTCCTCTGCATCAGTTAATTTACCTTGGTTAGCCAAATAAATTGCTTGCATAGCAATTCTTCTCATCTCATGCTGTGTCATTTAGTCTTTAGCCTCGTCCTCTTTATCATCTGGGAAAAGTGCTTCCGTGTCAGCCTTTACTTCAGTTTCGTCTGCTTCTGAAACCAAGCCAACTACATGAACATTAATTTGAGTTAAATCTAAATCTGTCATTTGCTTCAATTGCAAAGTTAGATTTTTTTGCAGTTGGACGCATACTTTTGGCACATTTACACCGTAGTCAAGATAAGTATAAACATCAGCAGTTAACTTATCGTCTTCAACACTTAGGGAAACACCTTTACCTTGGTTAGAACGACCAAAAAGAGTATCGATGCCAGTTTTTAGCGTCCCACGCATTTCGCTGACGCCATCGACTTTTCTGGCAGCAATTCCTAGAATAACCTCTAAAACACCAAGGTCAACTCGGGTTTCATCGCCTTTGTCATTGCTTGATAAAAGAATCGTTGAATTATCAGCCATATTTTTTACCTCAAAAACTATTTATTTGCACGAGAAACATAAGTACCATCAGCAGTATTAATAGTTAATACATCACCTTGATTAATAAAGAATGGTACGTTAACTACTAAGCCAGTTTCCATAGTTGCGGGCTTACCACCACCGGAAGATGTATCACCCTTAATATTAGGTTCAGTTTCTGCAACTTCAAGATCAACTGTATTTGGTAAATCAACACCCAAAGTTTCACCCTCATGAGTAATAACGTTAACTACCATGTTTTCTTTCAAGAACTTAGATTCTCTTTCAACTTGAGCTTCCGGAATTTCAAGTTGTTCATAAGTATTAGTATCCATAAATACAAAACTTGTACCATCATTGTATAAGTATTGCATTGCCTTAGTTTGAATATCAGCAGTATTTACTTTAGCAGTTGAACGGAAAGTATATTCTTGAACTGCACCAGTTCTTAAACTCTTAAGTTTTGAACGAACAAAGGCACTACCTTTACCTGGCTTAACGTGTTGGAATTCAACAATACGCCATAAATCATTGTTATATTCAATAGTTAATCCATTTTTAAATTCATTAACTGAGATCATTGTCATAGTAAAATTACCTCATTTCTACACTTATTTATATTACCAATCTTATCTATTGTTTCGCAACATTAACCGCATAATTACACAAAATTATAAGATTAAAAGTTCATCTTTTGGCAACTGTGACATCACATATGGATGATTATCTTTAATTAAAACATCATCTTCAATTCTAACACCGCCACGGTCTGGCAAATAAATTCCTGGCTCAACCGTGATTGCCATATTATTTTTCATAACTTCTTTACTATATGGCATTGCTGGCGTACAGAGTTCATGCACTTCTAAGCCAATTCCATGACCAATACCGTGACCAAAGTACTCTCCATATCCTTGCTCTTTAATGTAGTTTCTACCAGCTTGATCGATATCTTTACCAGTATTTCCAGCAATTGCAGCTGCAATTCCCCGTTTTTGTGCTTCTAGTACAATATAATATATTTTTTCTAGTTCAGGCTCTACTTGGCCTAAAGCAACTGTTCTAGTAATATCTGCGGTATAACCATGATAAAAACTTCCAAAGTCAATTACAATTAATTCACCTTTTTGAATCTTTTTATCACTCGCAACACCATGGGCCCAACTACCGCGGTATCCGGAAGCAATTATTGTCTCAAACGAAGGGCCATCTCCACCATTCATTTTGAACAAATAATCTAATTTTGCTCCAATAGCACGTTCACTAACACCCGGCTCAATTAAAGGCAAAATTTCTTTAAAACTTTGAGCTGAAATATCAATTGCCTTTTGCAAAGTTTCTAATTCTAGCTCATCTTTTATGTTACGAACTGTTTCTACTAATTCAGCATTTAAAATAAAATTAAGATCAGGACAAGCCTGCTTAAGAGCCTCAAATTGAGTTGCAGAAATAAATTCTCCTTCAACTAGAACAGTTTTAACATCTAGCTGCTTTAGTTGGCCGGCAATTTCTTTTATCACGTCCATAGTTTGCATAACTACCTTCATTTCGCCAGGTGCCTGATGGCGAATTTGGTCTTTGAAACGTGAATCAGATAATAAAACGCGATCTCCATTTGCAGTTAAAATAAGTTCAGCTTCTTCACCAGAAAAATTGGTTAAAAAGCGATAATTAGCTTGATTAAAAATGACTAGCGCATCTGCCTGCTTTTCTTTAATCAATTTAGTAGTTTTACTAATCCGATTATTAAGTAAAGTTAATAACTCTTGATCTGAAGACATAGGCTTGGATCCTCCTGAGTAGATAAAAAAAGACTGAACGTTCCTTAGGGACGTCCAGCCTGCAAAAGAAAATTATTTTGCTTCTTCAACTGGGTAAACAGAAACTTGTTTACGATCTCTGCCCAAACGTTCGAATTTAACAACGCCACTAGTTAAAGCAAACAAAGTGTCGTCGCCACCAATACCAACGTTCTTACCTGGGTGGATCTTAGTACCGCGTTGACGGAAAATAATTGAACCTGCATTGATCTTTTGACCATCAGCACGCTTTGCGCCTAAACGACGACCAGCTGAGTTACGACCGTTAGCAGTTGAACCACCACCCTTGTGGTGGGCAAATAATTTAAGTGCTTCAAGATTATTAATCATCATAATTTGTTTCACCCCTTAATTAAGCTTCAATGCTTTCGATAGTTACCTTAGTGTAAGGTTGACGGTGACCATACTTAGTGTGTGAGTGCTTCTTAGGCTTGTACTTGAAAGTAACAACTTTCTTTTCTTTGCCTTGCTTTTCAACTTTAGCAACAACTTTAGCACCTTCAACTACTGGAGTACCAATCTTAGTTGATTTACCATCGTTTACAAGAATAACTTCATCAAAAGTTACTTCGTCACCAGGCTTAACTTCAAGTTTTTCAACAAAAACGCTGTCGCCCTTAGCAACCTTGTATTGCTTACCACCGGTTTTAATAACTGCGTACATTTGTACACCTCCGAAAAAATACTTAGACTCGCCGCATGAGGTGGAATTAACGTTAATTCTCTTCTAACCTCATAAACGTGCGGTTGCAGATGTGAGGTTTCCACAAATACAACTCTTACAGTATACTCTCATCCCTCTTTTAAAGCAATTCAATATCAAAATTTCTAAAAAAATAATAGAATATTAGTAGATATTTTTTAAGAAGGAGTACATTATGATTAAATTTTACGGATACAAACGTTGTTCCACCTCTAAAAAAGCGCAAAAATGGCTAGATCAACACCATATTGCATATGAGTATCACGATTTAGTAGAAAAGCCACCTAAACAAGAAGACTTGCTTAAGTGGCTAAATAAGTTTCAAGATAGAGGTTTAAGATATTTCTTTAATACATCGGGACAAGTCTATCGTCAGATGCATTTAAAAGATCAGATTGATTCCATGTCAATTGAGGAAGCTGCTATATTACTCTCACAAAACGGCAAATTAATTAAGAGACCGTTAGTAACTGACGGTAAGAAATTAACTTGTGGCTTCAAAGAAAATACGTACGAAAAAGTCTGGCTATAGTCCCCATTGGCCTCCATGAACCCGAGCTACTGTATCAGTAATAATAAATGCGTCAGGGTCAATTTCATGAATTTTACTAATCAAAGGACCGTACTCACGTGTATCAACTACTAAAAGTAATTGTTTTTTATCATCATCGCTATAGCCACCAACAACATCATAAATTGTCAAACCATTATAATTATCTAGTAACATAGTTTTCAATTCATTGAAATGTTTATTACTCATAATACGAACTTGATATTTTCGATCAAAGCCTGCTTCTGCATAGTTCATCGTCATAGATGTAACTACCTGAGACAAAGCCGCTAGTAAAAAGGCATTCCATCCATCAACAAATATATTTAGGAAAATAATTATCATATCAATTCCAAGTAAGCCAACCGCTGGATTGATATAAAAATATTTTTTCAAAATCATTGGTGGAATTGTTGTCCCGCCACTTGAAGCATTTACACGATAGAGAAGAGAGACCCCTAGTCCCATTAATACTCCACCGTAAATTACAGCAAGTAATTGGTTATTAGTAATTTTAAAACTTGGGGTAATTTCCATTAGGATTGGCAATAATAAACTACCTAAGGCAACGTTCTTCGTTGTCTTTTTTCCTAAAAAAATGGCTGCTAAAACCAACATTAAAATATTAACAACTAAAACCGTTATTGAACGGTTAATTCCCCATACTGCGTCAACTAAAATCGAAATACCAGTTGATCCTCCCGCAGCAATATTAATTGGACCATAGAAGAAATTAATAGAAATGGCGATAATTTCTAGGCCGGCTAAAAATACTACCCAGCGCATCCAAGATTTCTTTTTAATGTTTTTTGTCATTTCATCATCCTTCCTAAAAATAAGTTATTAATATTTTATCTAATTTCTATACAGGTTGTCAGTTTCATCTCCCATTCCTAATTATTTTTTAACATTTTATATTCTAATTGCTGGTTTCCTTCATAAGCCGGCATGCCATTTTCTGCTCTATACAAAGCGCGTTCAAATGCTTGATATCCTTTGCTGGAACTAACAGCAAATTTTACATGATATTTGCTTGCAAACTCTCTAATATTCCAAGTACTGTCATGAGCTGCAAAAGCTGTTACCAAGATTACAATATCTAAATCTTTAATTTGATTTTCAATTACCTTTTTCTTTCCCTCAAAAGCATCAATTGGAATTGCAATACCATTGTAGCGATTAACAATACCTTCTAAAATTGCTTCGTTTTGATTGTCTCCAACTGCAATCCCAACTCTTTGATAATGCAAATTCATATCTAATTGTGTCAGTTTCTGCGTATTTTCTCGACTTGACTTTTCTTTTTTAGTTTTAGAAATCCGTTTTGGTTGCTCAGTTTCATAGATCCATCGAATTTGAACGGCACTAGCTGGATCTTTCTTAAGTCTTACATCACCGGTATACCAAGCCAAGTCAACAATCGAACCATCTTCTAAATGTACACTTCCATTTTGATAGTAACTAGAATCAAGGGCAACAATCACCGGCTTATGATTAATTGTTAACCTTTCTCCGTGAATATTACGCGAAACGCTTAGATTTCCCGGACTTCCTTGTACTACACCATACTTAAAATCTTCTATTTTGTCATAATCACGGCTGCGCAATTTTCTATAGCCGACAACTCGTAAAACTTCAGCTTCATTTAAACTATCTGATACCGGGATAGATTCAACAATATCACCACTCTTTAGGTTTAAATCGTGTATTTGACCTTCATTAACCTCAAAAACTACTTCTCCATTATCATTGATTAGATCTGCACCCTTCAATGCACGAATAACTGTATAACGTCTTCCCTTGCGATAGTCACGTACTTTTTCTTTTTTAGGCTTTAATGCTTCTTCAAAAATTTTTCTATTTACTACACTACTCGTTTCTTCGGATGATTGAATTGCTTGATCAAGCTGCCCTAGTTGTTTTCCAAAATTAGCAGTAATATTTTGATCAAAAGTTAATTTATGTAGTGCGCCTAAAGCTGTCTTTTTAGCATCTTTATTGCCAGGATGCTCAATTAATTTAGTTATTCCTTGCAAAAAAGTATTTATTTGGGCAATAATTTTTGGATCAAGTTCACCGCCAGTTACCCTTTCACTGCTTTCCCCTGTCATTCCCAGAACTAACTTAATTGCATTCAAGCTATTTTTAAGGCTCTTTTCGTCGCCTTCTGTACTATTTAATATTCTTTTTAAATTATTTCGATAGTCAAACATTTTAACCACTTTCTTACTTACTTTTTATCTATTATAGCGATTTAATAATATTCAATTCAAAATTTCTTTATCAATTCTATCAATAAAGTGATATATTAAAGGTAAAAAATAAAAAGTGAGGAAAAATCATGACTAAGTACACTGTTAAATTATCTGAAGAAGATTACCAAATGTTAAAAGATTGTCATTCAAAGAATCCTTCAATCATGAAGGCTTTAGAAGAAGCCAAAAAAGAAGATTAGACTAAACAAAAAAATCGTAATTAGTTAATTGCTAATCACGATTTTTTATTTATTTTTTGGACGCTCTTCGACTAAAAAGCAACATTCCAACTAAAGTACCTATAATTAAGTCAATAATTACTGGAATAATCATAAACTTTCCTGAATTAACCATAAACATATCAAGAGCTGCCCAAATTATTCCAACCAGGATTCCTTTATACAGATACTCCCACTTAAACTTAAATTTTGGTTGATCTACGCTCAGCCAAACACCAGCTAAAATAAAACCTAAAAATAAGCTTATAACGATAAGAATTACAAACAGACTAATTACTCTAGCAGTTGGTAAGGTGCGTAGGTTTGAAAAATCAGTTAGACTTTCAAACCTAAAAAATAAAAGATAAACAAACCAGACGGTACTAAAAATTAATCCCAGTTTTATTAAGCGATTAATAGAAAACTTTTTCAATTTTTAAGCCCTCCATTCGCCACCTTGACCATAAGTATGTTTATCAAGTTCATTAATAATTACATGAATATGTTCTTTTGGAGCACCAGTATTCTTATGAACAGCTTCGGTGATATCTTTCATCATTTGAGTAAGTTGTTCATCACTTCTACCCTTAATTAGCTCTACATGTACAAATGGCATTTAAAATTCCTCCTTTTTATCTTTAATCAAAATTATAACAAATCTATTTTAATTAAGCAGTCCTTCTTAAAATTCTTCTTGCACCATCACGGACTGCAAAGTATAAGATTGGGGTACAAATTGCTGTCGAAATCGAATTGATGACCGTTGCCGGCAAACTAACAAAAGAGCTAACTAAAGCCACATTTAAACTAGTTCCTACCATTAAAGCTTCTACAATTGAGACACAGTAAGTAGTAAAAATTTTCGTAATTCCAGCAATAATTCCCAAAATAATAATATTTTTCTTACTATCTTGATAGTGCATCCCCTTATATACTGCCGTTAAAACACTTGCAACTACTACGACTTCTAGCATTGTTAACCACGAAGTTGCAGCGTAACCATTAAGCAAGTCAAAGCCGCCCAATCCAATAATCCCAGCTAGCATTCCATTACGATAACCTAAATATAAAATTGCAACAGCCGTTAACGTATTACCAAAATGAATAAATGGACGCCCTACTAAAGCAGGAACTGGGATTCTTAAAACCCAAACACCCAAATAAATTATTGCCGCAAATAATCCAGTCATAATTATTGAAACTAATGAATTTTCTCTTGTGCGCATTTATTATTTCTTTCCTTCCACTTTGTTCATTAACCAAGATAGGGCACCTGCGTAGTTAGGTCCCAAGCGTTTATCTTGCTTTAGATCAGTCTTTTCAATCGCCAATTTAACAAAATCACCTGCTATTTGTGCACTTTCTTTTAATGAATACCCAGCTAAAATTCCTGCTAATAAGCTGCTTGCAAACATATCTCCAGTGCCAAAAAATGAGCGGGTAATTTTTTCATTTTCTATTACGAAAATTTTACTATCATTTGCTAATCCAACCATCTTCACTTTATTTTCTAAGCAAATGCCAGTAATTACCAGACCATCTAACTTAAACTTTTCTTTTAACTCGCCAGCAATTTCTTTAATTTCATTTATTGAAAAATTTCTATATTCCTTATTCAGTAATAGACATGCTTCAGTTAAATTTGGAGTTAAAATAGTCGCGCGCTTTGCAAGTTCGCGCATTTTTACTACATATTCTATATCTAAGCCGCTATATAACTTTCCTGAATCTGCCATTGCTGGATCAAGCAGTATTAAGTCAGTATTTCTAAAATCAGAAATATGCTCAATCCAAAAATCAATGGCATTTCTTCCCAAATAGCCTAAGTATAAATTTTTAAAAGTAATTTTTTCATCTTGCCAGTGAGCAACAATTCTACTCATTTCATTATTGAATGCCAAAAAGGTATTATTACCAAAGCCACCAGTATGAGTAGATAAAATTGCTGTTGGTAAAATATCTGGCTGATACCCACATGCTCCTAAAATTGGTAAGGCAACACTTAGGGAAACCTGACCAAGGCAAGACAAATCTTGGCTAATTAAAAGTTTTTCCTTCATTTTATTTTTCTTTCTAACTTAAGTCGTTTTTTCTTAATAGCATATCGTTTCGAATTCAACTCAGCTTGTAATAACTTATTATGCCAATAAATTAAGGCTACTTTAATCGCTAAACGATTATACCAACAATAATCATGCTTTAAATAATTAAATGAATCTTTAAGATCCAGCAAGTGCGCTGCTGTAACAAATTGATTTCGACTCCAGTGCCAATCTGCTGCACCATTTTTTCGAATTCTAATTTTTTCAATCCGGCCAACCGTTAATCTTGCTCGTCCCCTAATATACTTACTCCGAGCTACAGTAATATAATTACCAATCATCGTTTTTTTCCAGAATTGATTATGTTTCTTTTCGATAAAAAGAGCTCGTCTTAATACTTTACTTAGACAATACCATTCTTTATTACCATTTGAGAGTTCGATTAAACACCAAATATATTCATGTCTTTTTTGCAAATTTTCCCCAACTTTTTTACTTAACTTAATTTTTCATATAAAGGAATTAAATCATTGATTCCTTCTATAATAAATTTCTCCATATTATCAACATTATCATGATCACGAAAGGCAAACTTTCCTAGTAAAAAGCTACTTTTGATAGCCTCCTGATCAAATTGAGTTTTCTTTTCATAATCGCTCAGATATTCTGCTAAAGCTAAATGATTGCTGAATTCCATTTCATTTTTATCCCACAAATACCAGTTTGAAATATCTAAACTAGAACCCCACTTTGAAATATCAGTTAAAAGCGTATTGTATTCACTCACAGTTCCCTGACGCTTATCACTCTTATAATATTGAAACATCAAATAAACTTGTAATTGCTTCTTATCAAGCATGACGCCAATACAAGGATTATAGTCTGCTAAGGAAGTTAAGCGATAACTGGCCCAAAAATGATCTCTTAAATTCCATCCATTAGTCCAGCTTTCAACATGAACTTTTGCAAATTTTCCTGTCGGTAGTTGTTCTGCCACATTTAATTGAACTGTTTTCCAAATTTGCCAGACACCTTTAAATTCTTGTTTAATTGTATCTATTTCTTCTGGTGTTTTATTAACTTTTAATTTTTTAAAAGAAAATTCTTCTTGGTCAAATATCTCATACATTTTATTAGTTAAAACTGTCATTCTTTTCTCCTATAATCAATCTTTAAAAGGCACCTCCTCCGCTGCCACCACCAAAGCCACCTGATGAACCGCCTGAAAATACGCCAGATCCACCAGAAGCAGAAGAATTTAAGTTAGCACCTGAGTCAAAGCTAGAACTAAAGTTACTTGCAAAACCATCTTTCCCATCACTGTAAAAAGCACCCCAGAATAATAGATTTGTATCGTCAATTTCATCTGCAAATTCTAGTTTCAATTGTTTTAATACTTTTTTAGATACACCAAGAGCAACGGCATATGGCATTATTTCTTCCCACAAGATCAGTTCTCCAATATCACGCATCTTGAAATTACCAATTTCATCTAGCATTTTCTTAAATCCGCGAACTTGATTAGTTACCTCTGCTCCTCTTGCTGTATAAGCTGATAATTTCTTCTTATTATAAACAACTGCCAAAATTGCCAGTACTAATAAAATTGCAGCACATATAAACAAAGCAATATTTTCCTCATTCGAAAAGAAGGCGCTGAACATTGCAATACCACTCAAGATTAGTAAAGTCACCATCAAAATTAAATTAGCGTGCTGTTTATGTTCAAGCTTTTCATCAAAAAATCCTGCTCTAGTTGCTTTCTGCATTTCTTGTTCTTGCCACTTATTGAACTTCTTTCCCAACTTAGAGGAGTGGTGTTTTTTAAGTTCGTATGTTGTAAAACTCTTGCCATTGCCTACTTTATCAAATAAGTAATTTAACAAAGGTTTATTTTTTA
>CAMFQH010000015.1:0-16702 GCA_945980025.1 uncultured Lactobacillus sp. | reverse complement strand
AGTAAGAATACTATTCAAAATCCACCTTTTTCACTACTCTAGCTGGATTACCTGCCACCATCACATTGTCTGGTACATCGT
Organism: uncultured Lactobacillus sp.; assembly: GCA_945980025.1. Taxonomy (GTDB): domain Bacteria; phylum Bacillota; class Bacilli; order Lactobacillales; family Lactobacillaceae; genus Lactobacillus. The sequence continues at coordinate 16,621 of CAMFQH010000015.1, read as the reverse complement.
GAATCACCACAGAACTGGCAGCAACAACGACATTATTGCCAATCGTGACGCCAGGACAAATGGTAACTTTACCACCAAGCCAAACATCATCTCCGATATTAACTGGCAAAACTTTAGCCAAGTGATCACGACGGCCCATTGCAGTGACTGGGTGGTTAACTGTATAAATATCAGTATTAGGACCAATCCAAACATTGTTACCAATATTTACAGGTCCAACATCAAGTACAGTCCAATTATAATTAGCTAGAAAGTTATCGCCTACGTGAATATTTTTACCGTTATCGAACTTCCAATCGCTATGAATGACTAAATTCTTGCCTGCTGAACCTAAGATTTCTCTAGCCTTTGCTTCTTGCTTATCAGGTTCAGTTTCAGGGATCGCATTGAATTCTTGTGCTAACTTTGCGGCATTTAATTTTCTTGAAGCAATCTCTGGTGCGCCAAAGTTAAACCATTTGCCTTTTTCTAACTTCTCAATTTCAGACATTATTTTCTCCCTTCTATGTTTGAAAATATTCTGTTTCTTCATTACAATTACGATGTTAATAGTTAAACCATGGTTTAAGTCAATAGAAATGGAGAACTTTATGTGCTATTCAATTGGAGAAGTTTCAGAGAAATTAAATATCCCTGCCTCAACGCTGCGCTATTACGATAAACATGGACTCTTACCATTTGTCGATCGGAATGAGAATGGCCAACGTAGTTTTAAAGATAATGATCTGAACTTTCTTGAAGTAATTTCTTGTATGAAAAAGTGTGGGATGTCGATTAAAGAAATTCGTCACTTTATCGAACTGTGCATGCAGGGTGACGTGACATTGAATGCACGTTATGATCTTTTGGAGCAAGAAGAAGCTAGTGTCGTTAAGCAAATCGATGTTTTGCAAAAACAACTGGATTTCTTACATTATAAGATGTGGTACTTCAAGACAGCCATTGATGCAGGGACTGAGGATATTCATATGGTATCTTCTATTGATGGGAAGCGTGTTACTCCCGAGATTCATGAGCAGTATCAAGAAGCACTTAAGCATTGTCATGATATTAATGAATTGATTAGAATTCAAAAGCAAGCAACGAATAAGAAAAAGGAAATGTATTAAATCTACATTTCCTTTTTGATTATCATCTATTTACGTTGAATCTTACTTCTTTGACTTCAAAGCATTATTTACAGCTTCTTTAATAGCACGACTAGTTGCTGAAGCACCGGAAACAGCATCAACATCTGTACTATTAGCTTCAGTAATTCGTTTAGGAATAACTTTCAAAGCCTTCTTACCGATATCTTCACTTTCGTGGTTTTGAACAACTTCAACATTTTGAATCTTGTCGTCATCGTAAGTTACACGAACTACTAATTTACCACCAATACCAGCATCAGATGAACCTAAGTATTGGTTCTTATCTAACTTAACGTTCTCAACTTCATTGCCATCTACCAATTCATTAATACCGTTGTATTGGTCTGAAGCTTCATCTTGAACTACATCTGATACTTGAGCTGCTTGTTCACCAGCAATCTTACCAAAGATTAAACATTCTGCTAAGTTACCGCCACCTTGATATTGGTTAGCACAAATGCCGCCCAATTCACCAGCACCATACAAGTGAGGAATAGGATCATTGTTGGTATCAAGGATTTGAGCCTTAGTATTTCGCTCAGGACCACCTTGAGTGTTCAAAACATCGTAGCCCATCTTGATTGCATAGTAAGGACCTTCACCAAATGCTCTCATAGTCTTTGGATCACGTTCGAATTGTTCATCGTAACCTTTTTCTGCATTTTCGTTAAAGATTTCAACTTGCTTTTCAAGGTTTTCAGCATTTACATCAAGCTTATTAGCTAAGTCTTTAATACTATCAGCCTTGATTAACTTTTCATTGAATTTATCATATGGAATTGGGTTGCTTTCAATTTCATCATATTGTTTTTGGTCAAAAATAATATATGGTTTTTCATGAGATCTTGGGATTCTCCACATACCATGATCAAAAATGTGACCATGACGGTTGAATTCAGCTTCATTGAAGTATCTTCTACCATCGTCAGCAATCATAAATACACTACCATTGTTCAAGCCTGGAAAGCTTAGAATTAATTGAGCTCTCTCACCTTCAGGAGTATCAAATTCTAGACCGTGCAATAAGCCAAGTGCTTCGTAGTTGTACATGTGCCACATCTTTGCACCAACTTCGGCAGCCATATTAATACCGTCACCTTTATTATAAATAGTGCCAAGTGGAGATAACTTTGAAGCACCCAAGTAGGTTTGAATCATTTCTTTATTGTTTTCAAAACCACCAGTAGTTAAGACAACACCTTTTCTAGCTAAAACATTAATCTTTTGACCATCTTTAACTATTTGTGCACCCTTAACTACCTTGGTTTCTGGATCCTGAATCAAATGAATAGCACGAGCATCGTACCAAACATCGATCTTATCTTTTCTGTCTAAGACTTTTTGACGCAAAATCTTCCAAAGAGCAGCATCAAACCATCCCTTATGAACAGTAGTGTAATCATAAGTATCATGTCCTGGTAAGTTTGGATACTCTTGACAAGCAGCAGCTTTATAATCTTCTGGCATGTCAAAATCTTTCATGAAGCTGACAGGATCTGAATCTAAATACTTCTTTACATATTCACGAGTATTAACCATGCCTTTAACATAGAGATCAACCATATCTTCTGGCAAGTCCATTGGCTTAGTCAAACCCATGTAGTATTCTTTTAACTTGTCATAATCATTTCCTGTACCAATAAGTTGAGCAGAATATCTAGTGTTACCACCTTCGTGGCCATAAGGTGCTATATCTGCAATTAAGACTTTGGCTCCATTGTCGGCAGCAAATCTTGCGGCTGTGGCACCTGCTCCACCGAAGCCCAGAACAACAACATCATAATTAGCCTTAAAATTTGTCTTTTCCATTTTAAATTCTCCTTTGTAGTTCTGTATTCGCTTTCATTATGATTCAATAAGGAAAGATTGTACAATACTTTTATAAAATAAAAAATTAACCAATTAGTTATTAAAAAAGGGAATTAAAATGAATACAGAAAAAAATATCTTCAATATTCTAAATAGTGTTACTGAATGTTCAACCATCCACGACATATCAAATAAGCTTTTTCTTAGTGAACCTTATGTTAGCAAGGTAATTAAGCAAGCCGAATCTAGGTATGATGTTCTTTTAATCAATCGTAAAAGTAAACCAATTAGTTTAACCAAGGCCGGTGAAATCGTACTGCAGGAGCTTCGGCAAATCATTGAAGTACGTAATGACTTGGAATATAACTTAGCACCTTTTAGGAAACAGCAAAAATTCGAATTACGAATTGCAATGAATCAGCCATGGCTTAAAACTAACGCTAAAGGGTTAATCAACTATTTGATGGAGCAATTTCCACAAATCACTTTTTCGTTTCATGAACAGACGACTAATGTGGCTCAGCAGTCACTCCTAACTCGTTCAATCGACATCTTTGTTGGAAAAGTTTTAATGAATCAAGAAATTTCTTCAAAATATCTCTTTGATTCAAAACTATATTTCGTTATTCCGGAGAACTGTTCTTTATTTAATTTAGACGGATCTGAATTAGATCAAAATGACTTTCAAGAATTTGCTGACATCCCCTTTGTCGCTTTAACTGATGACTCATTTTTCCAAGCTATGGTCGATCACCTGTTTCAAGATAATGATGTTGGCTTGAATAAAGTAGTTAAAGTAGCAAATAGCATTACTGCGATGACTTTGGCAGTTGAAGGTCGTGGAATAGCCATTGGAATGAATAGCCTAGCAAATCAATTAGCATCTCAACAAAATAAAAGAGTAAAACTACTTCGAATTCCTGATACCTTATTGCAACTTAGCGTTGGTGTATCACGTTTGAAGAACTCACCCGAAATTACAGCAAAAGTTAGTTCGGCAATTTATAAATATTTAAAAAAGAATCCATTCGAATAAACAAAAAAATAGATCTGTTGTTTAACAAATCTATTTTTTCTGTTCTATTTAATTATTTATCACCTAAATAATGTATTTTTATTTTTCCTTCTTTCTATCACCTGCTAAGCCAAGTAAGGCTGCTAAACTTGCTAGACCCATTCCAATAAATGCTAATCCAGAATGTTTCGTACCCGTTTGAGGAAGTTCCTTTTCCTCGTTATTTGAAGCAGCATGAATTGCATTATTATTTTGTGATTCTTCTAATGGCAACGTGCTATGATTCTTATTCATTTCTGCTTTATGAATTGTTTGACTTTCACCTTTTACAGAAACAGATGTAGTAGTATGCTTATTTTGATTTTCACCCTTTACAGCAGAAGCATTTAAATTACTCTTGCCTTTATTCTGATGGGTTCTTAATGGAACTTTCTCTGACTTCTTCTGATCGTTAGAAACTTTAGGCTTTTCTGAAGTCTTATTAGGTTTCTTTGGTTTATCTGGAACTTTATTAGATTGATCCTCAGGATTCTTAGGTTCTTTATGATCTTTTGAATTTGGAACTTGAGTTGGATTTTGAGGTTCCTTTGGTGGATTCGTTGGATTTTCCTGAGTAGATTGTGAATTATCCGGCTTAGGAATAGCTGTATAAGTTACAACTTTAGCAATCGTCTCACCATCTTTAATTGCTGCAGGATCAACACTAATTTGATCTATTTGTGCAAAATCAGGAGTGTAGCCTTCAATCTTTGGTGAAATAACAGTTGGAAATTCCTTTGTTGTCCAATCTTTACTATATTTTATCTTTCCAGTTACTAAATCCTTAATTCCTTGTCTTTCAAAAGTTATATCTGCAATATGATCATCTGCTGCTTTTGAACCATCTTTATATACATAATGTATTATTTCATGTACTGTCTTATGTTCAACAACATCGGTGACTTTATGAGTAAAGTGTGCAATGAAAATTTGATCAGTATTTACATCCGCTCCTGAAGTCACTCCGTTAAAATCATAATTATCAAAATTATAAGTTGATGGAATATTGAAGCTAATTGATCCATTGGATTTACCTGAAGTATTTAAATCAGGATCTGCATCAATATACTTCTTATCGGTATCATCATAGAAACGAAGCTTGGCTTTTTGTTGATCAGCACGATACGTTACAGTTCTAATAATAGAAGAATTATCTTTAGCTTTTACTGGGTCAACTGAAATCTCATCTATTTGCTTATGATCAGGAGTATATCCTGTAATTTCTGGTGAAGTTACAACTGGGAAGTTTTTGGCAGTCCAATCCGATGTGTATGTCACTTTTCCAGTTACTGCATCTTTAGATCCATGTCTTTCAAACGTAAGATCAGCGGTATGATCCTCAGCTGCTTTTGAATTATCTGCATAGATATAATGAATTACTTCATGAACTATCTTACTTTCAGATACTTTTTGTTTTCCATGAGTAAAGTGAGCAATAAATACTTGATCAGTATCATCAGCAGTATCGAAGTTGCCACATTTAACTTCTGATAATTTACTTCCATCCAATTTAGTAGAGCTATTTACACCCACTCCTGCAGTTACTCCGTTAAAGTCATAATTATCAAAATTATAAGTTGATGGAATATCGAAGCTAATTGATCCATTTGATTTACCTGAAGTATTTAAATCTGGAGCTGCTTCAATAAACTTCTTATCAGTATCGTCATAGAAACGAAGCTTAGCATTTTGCTTATCTGCTTTATAAGTTACAATTCTGGTAATTTTATCTCCGTCTTTAACAATTGAAGGATCAACACTAATTTTATCTATTTGTTCATAATCAGGAGTATAACCTTTAATTTCTGGTGAAGTTACAACTGAAAAGCTCTTTGAAGTCCAATCTGGTGTGTATGCAATTTCTCCAGTTACTAAGTCCTTGGATCCATGTCTTTCAAATGAAAGATCAGCTGTGTGATCTTCAGCTGCTTGGGATCCATTTTCATAAACATAATGAATTACTTCATGAACAGTTTTACTTTCGGTAACATTTTGCTTTCCATGAGTAAAGTGAGCGATAAATACTTGATCTACATCATCGTTGGTATCATATTCGCCATATTCAACTTCTGATAATTTATTGCCATTTAACTTAGTAGAACTATCAATTTCTTGTCCTACAGTTACTCCTTCGAAATTGTAATTTTCAAAATCATAAGTTGATGGAATATCGAAGTTGATTTGATCATTTGATTTGCCTGAAGTATTTAAATCTGGAGCTGCTTCAATAAACTTCTTATCAGTATCGTCATAGAAACGAAGCTTAGCATTTTGCTTATCTGCTTTATAAGTTACAATTCTGGTAATTTTATCTCCGTCTTTAACAATTGAAGGATCAACACTAATTTTATCTATTTGTTCATAATCAGGAGTATAACCTTTAATTTCTGGTGAAGTTACAACTGAGAAGTTTTTGGTAGTCCAATCTGGTGTGTATGCAATTTCTCCAGTTACTAAGTCCTTGGAACCATGTCTTTCAAATGAAAGATCAGCGGTATGATCTTCAGCTGCTTTTGAATTATCTGCATAGATATAATGAATTACTTCATGAACTGTCTTACTTTCAGATACTTCTTGTTTTCTATGAGTAAAGTGAGCAATGAATACTTGATCTGTATCATCATCAACGTCAAAGTCACCATATTTAACTTCTGGTAATTTATCGCCATCTAATTCATTATGACTATCTACGTTTGAACCTGCAGTTACTCTGTTAAAGGTGTAATTACTAAAATCATAAGTTGATGGAATATCAAAGTTAATTGGAGCGTTTGATTTACCTGGAATATTTAAATCAGGATCTGCATCAATATACTTCTTATCGGTATCATCATAGAAACGAAGCTTGGCTTTTTGTTTGTCTGCTTTGTAAACTACAAATTTTTCGACATCTTCACTGCCTGGTGTAACGGTAATCTTATCAATTTTAACTTGATCAGGAGTATAACCTGCAATAATTGGTGAATCTACTTCATCAAAGTTAGATGACTTCTTATCCCAATTTCCATCTGTAATTTCATTAGTTACTAAATCTTTAACCTTATGTCTAGTAAATGTAATTGATGCTTTATAATCTGGCTTAGCCGTAGAGCCATTTTCATAAACGTAATGAATAGTTTCTTTTACTGTCTTTGTCTCAGTAGTTGGATCAACTCGTCTATTATGTTTCAGGTAAACATATACATCCTTACTTGGACTGTCAATAGTACCTGTTTGGGCTTCTGATGGAAGAGTATCTGTAGCTAAGAGATAATTATGATCTTCATAATTCCAAGGGGTATTGGAGTATGTATCACCATAATTTAAACCAGTTTGCGTTTGTTCAGTATTAGAAACTTCAGTACCATCACTTGGTTCAAATCCACTTGGTCCAGCAGTTTTACCATCTACATCAATATAGTGAATATGAATATCACCTTTTTTGTGAACCACATAGATAGTTAATAACTTTGGATCACCAGAAGTAAATGCAGCAGTTGAATCCAAGATATCAGTTTTCTTAAGCTTGGTATCCGTTGAATCGCTTGGAACAAGTTCATAGTTTCTATAATCGTCATTAATACTGTTTACAATATCAGTATATTTTTGTCCTAAAGTCTTAGTATTTTCAAAATTATTAGGATCAACACGAGATGAAGAAATATTCTCATCAACACCACCAATACCAAGTTGTGTCTTAGATACTAATGGCTGACTTTCAACGTTTCCATTTTCGTCTTCAACTAGAATTTGGTAGTTAATAGATTGTGTGCTCTTAAGATATACATAATAATTCTTAACATTATTTACTGAGCCTAAATAAATGGTTGGATTATTCCCGTCTAACGAACCATTTCCTTTGTCAGATGAAAATGGATTAAACTTATGAGATCCCAAAGTTTGTTTATCACGTTGAACAACTACGAATCCCATTTTAGCTAGTTTCGAAATGATTTCATTATCAGTTTCATTATTATTATAAGAATCTGAATATTTATCAAGATTATAAGTAATCGGATTTTCTATCTGATTATCAGACCATTGATTACTTTGAGGATCCCATTCTTTTCCTTGATATTGAACACCATATCCATATTTATTAGTATCTTTATCAAGCTCAAGCGGCATCCCCATATTATCATATACTTCACTTGGATCTAAATGATCTACGCCATCAACATCAATATAGTGAATTCTAACCTGCGCCTTTGTATCCTCACTTAAAGGTATTGCAGCATAATGCAAGGTGATTATTTGTGGTGACGGATCAACATGTGTAGTTTGGGGATCATATTTGGTATTATCAAAAGTCCACGTTCTGCTTGGATCTAGTTTTAATATCTTCTTTCCATCACTATTAGTTATTACAGATGCTTGAGGCATTCCATCTACTGTAATTTCAAATGATGATCCTTGGCCTAAATCTAATTCAGGATATTCTACTGTCCCTTCTCCATTAGTTTTATTAGCAGTAGCTAAATATTCAAGTAACTGCCACATATGATAATTACCAGTATGATCACTTGAACTGCTGTTATCCCATAAACTAAGTGGTGTTCCATTATAGTTATCCTTAATCAATACTTCGTGCTTTTTACCATTTGAATCTACATACTGATATTTAGCCTCATCAACATAGTAACCTTCACGATCATATACTGGGAGCATTACTAAATTGGGATCAGAACTATCGGGATTATAATTTGGTATTTTATGAATTAGATTACCATTTTCGTCACGATCATTCATTCCATTACCATAAACATTGATACTCCCCGAATTAATGAAATCATTATAAATTGATGAATTCGAAGAATTTTGAGAGTACTTAAGCAGATTATCTCCAGTCTCTCCTTCAACTTTAAAGTAATCAGTACCAGACTTATCAGCTTCCTCTTCCGTCTTAGGAATAGCAAAATCTTTCATATGTGGATCATTCGCATATGGATCATTGTCGCTTAAGATATAAAGCGTTTGTTTATTATTTTCAACTGGCTCGTAAACCACAAGGAAATTTTGTGTATAGTTTAATGGTTGTTGAGCTAAAGGATCATACCCTGACTTAGTTGGATCAGTATCATACTCATAATCAGCTTGATCATCATATTTACTATGAGCTTTTAGAGCTTCGGCCAACGTATTATACTCTGCCACTGGATTACTTAAATACTGACTATTTAAAATATTTTTATCTACTGAAGCTATAGAAATACCATCTGTGGATGATTGATTCATAGCACTGACAATTGATCCATCTAAATAGTAAACTTTATAAGTCCAATCCTTACCTTTGAGATCTTTTAAAGTATTATCGGTATTCTCAAAAATAATATTACTTGCACTTGTATTATTATCCCCTGTAGAACTTTCGAGAAGTGTAGTAGGATCACCATTCCCCGCTCCAATAATTATAAGGTTGGCATGACTTGGCATATAATGTTCAACAATGTTTTCTACCACCTGAACATTGTTAGCAAGTACACTCTCATTCTTTGTTTTTACTAAACCTTTTTGAGGTACAAATTCAAAAGAGTACCCCTGATTAATATTTGATGAATCAATAGATTTATTAAGAAATGTTTGCAGTGCACCGGCTACCGCTTCACCATTACCGCTGTTATCATTAGTATTTGTAGAAGAATAATCGCCGATTTGTCTATGTGTCCATTGATAATCACCAATAGGATCAGTAGAAACCATTTTCCAGTTAAAGCCCTTACTATGAAGCAAATTCATAAGATCCGCATAACTAATATAATTTACCTTGCCTGTTAACGGATTGTAAACTTGATCTACTTCAATTTGAGTAGTGGAACTTTCATCGTCCTTCAAATTCTTCTTTTCCTCCTCATCATCAACATATTTCACATGACGAGTTAAAGTAATGGTTTGATGAATAGTTTGTTTTTTAACCAAGTTATAGATAACAGTATCATCGTCTGAATCATACTTTGCTACCTGACCAAACTTAATTACGTTATTAGCTCTTCCATCAGGATAAACAATATTGCTATTTTCGAAAGTAGGTTTTTCTACATCCAAAACATAACCATCAGGTATTTGATCCAACACATCTTTAGGAATTTTACTATAGTTTTTATTTTCACCTGCGACAGCATCATCAAAATCACTATTCTTTGTTGCAGAAATAAAGTCGGATTGATTAATAGTATCTTTACCATCTGTATAAGTTTTATCCATTGATGGGATATTAATGTCAGAGTGGCTACCATCTTCAAAATGAAGTCTAAAGTGAACAGTAGATTGTCCTTGAACAGTAATACTTGCTGAATTCTTAGAACCTGGTGTAATTACCAGTGGATTCAATACATCAGACCAAACAACATTTGAAGCATAAGCAGTCTTACCTACATCGTCAGTAAAGTTAGAATCTTTACCTTTCAATACAATGTTATAAACAGAATTTTTATCAATTTTATTAAATTGAGTCAGTACTGCCTTAACTTGAGACCAATCAATTATTTTATCTGCAGTAACAAATTTCTTCTTATAATCTGGATCTTTAGAAATAGTATTCAAATCAATATCATCAGTTGAGTAAAGTTGAGTATAACCATTGTTTAAAACTGTTGTTTGTGAATCTATACTTTTTTCAACTATGACACCATTATCATCTAAATTAAAATTAAATTCTGATTTCTTATCTGCTTTACTTGGAACAGTCGAAATTATGGTTACATTTGTAAGATCTTTATCTTGACCGTTAACAATATTATTAGCAAAGGTCATTTGGCTAGTTCCTTTATCATCTGAATTACCAGTACTTGTACGTGATTCGTTCAGATTTCCTTTAGCTTGACTAGAATTATATGTACCCAGAGCCGTAAGAATATTCCAAGATTGATTTTCCACTAAGGTCCACGCATTATCAATAAACGGAAACATATTCTTAGAATTTCCAGAGCCGTTATTCATAGATTCATTTTTAGGAAGTTGTACATACACAGAATAATCACTGTTCATATTAGAGCGTGTAATTAAATTACTGTTATTGAGTTTAATGGTCCACAAAGTTGGACTACTATTGCGCTCACCTCGTTTGTAATTATCACTAATTACCACGACAGTACGCCCATTAATCTGCTTAACTTGGTACTTAATAGCATTTCCTTTAGTATCTTGAACAGAATTAATTTCTGTATTAGTTGGTATAGTAACGTAAAACGTCAAATGAGATGGATCATCAATGGTATCACTCGTATATGCTGTGATATAGCCTGCTTCTTTTTCACCAGGAAGATTACGACCTTGATAACCATATGCCATAATGACATTTTTATGAATATCTGGTGCCACGGGTGTTTTTTCTATAATTTGTTGATTAGCAGACCAAGTTGCTGGAGTCCGATTATCGAAACTTGCATTAAATTCAGTATGTAGATTTTGACCTGCTTCAAGTGGTTTACCATTTGAATAATTTTTAGCTAGTACTCCAACCAAATTCATATTACCAGTCGATCCGTAAGCGGCTAAATGATCATAAATCACTTGAATCTTTTTTATAGTATGTCCATTAGGTGCTGAAGGAGTTGATCCTTTAGTGTAAGTTCCGTTTACTTTACTTCCATCATCTAAAGTAAAAACGTAACTAAAATTATTGGACTCTGATGAATCGAAAGAAGTAATATTCATGCCATCTGGAATATCAATATTAACCTTAACATTAGTTAAATCAAAAGGAGTTATATTTCCAATATATAAACGCTTATTAAGAGCATGCGAATCTTTATTATCCAATGAAGTTACAGGCTTGCTATAGTCGAAACTACCATCAGGCTTATACTCATAAGTATCAGGATCTATATTTCCAGTTAAAATGGATCCAATAGGTAATTTATTTAATCCATGGTCTTCTCCACTAATTAATGCGGGAATAACATTGGTATGACTGGTACTCGGTGTTTCTTCACCTGAATTGTAAGTTAATATTACCTGAGAATTTTATTCAGGAGTAAGAAGTGTATTACTTGTTGGTGTACTGCCCATATCAAACTTACCTACAATAACTGGTGAAATCTTGTTTGACTTAAGATTTGCTAATTCACTATCTGTTAATTGAGGTAAAGTGATTTGAACATTTTTACCATTTTGGGTAAAGGAAATATGATATTGACTTAAATCAGAGTTTATTGCCTCAGTAGCAGTTTGATCCAATTTAAAGTACTCCGGCATTGGCACATTTATAGTAGTTCCATGATTAAAATATGGATTTATAAATACATCCAAATTCCATCTGTAATCGGTATTTGGAAGAATTGCTTGCTGTCTTGCATCATCGGCATTTTTAGCAACGACGTTGCCTTCTTGAGTAGAAATAGCTTTCTCATATTGCCAATTTACATTGGTAGAAGCGTCTACTTTTTGATAAAAATCCAAAGTCTTAATTAGATCATTATTTTTAAATAGAGTAACCGTTCGTTTATAATTACCCGTTGACTGAAGTTTATCTTTTCTAAAGTCTGAATCAGTAGACAAGATTATAGTTTGAACACTAGTATTAGCTTTAGTAAAAGTATCTGTTACTATCCAAGTATGTGTTGATGAATCATAACTTGTTGTAGCGTTTCCGTAGTTACCTTGAAAGTCAGCAGCTTGAACTTTATAGGTTCCGCTTGCATCAAATCCATCACCCACTTCAGGAATTTCGATCCTATATACGTCTCCGGCTTTGGCATTATTTGTGCTGAAAGTAAAAGCAATACTATTACCACTGTAAATTTGAGTTTTATCAGCAGTTAAATCATTTGTTGCATTACTTGGAGAGTCACCCAAATTACCATTATTTTGACTACGACTTTGTTTTATTTTACTATCAGAAATTAACTTAGAATTTATTTTATCTTTATTTGTATTCGAATCTTGTATAATGGTCTTTTTTACTTCTAAAGTACTTTCTGTGTTGTCAGAATTTTTATTTTGAACTTGGATCGAGTTATTTTTATTATTAACTAAAGATTCAGAACTTTCTTTAGAAGAAATTATCTGCTTAGTATTGTCAGCTGTGTTCTGATTTTCTATAGTTTCACGTTGTTTCTCACTTTTCGGGGGGGTAAAAGTATCAGTACTATTTTGTACTGCTTGTTTTCCTTGATCTACAGTATCTTGCTGTTCACTAGAACTATCGTCTTTCGTATTACTAATTACAGAAGTCTCATCTTTAGTTGCAGCATGCACTGCTTGATTTTGGACATTATTACCCAAATAGAATACTGTACCTAACAAAACGGATACAGCTCCAATTGATAATTTTCTTATACTAAATCGTTGACGTGTTAATGCTGAATCTAAAGATTTATTTCTACTATGTTTCTTCATTTAAATTCTGCTTTCCTCATTAATTAATCCCATATTTATTACCTTAATTACGCTCTGAGTATAACATTGTGTTTTTTAATACTCAATGTGTTAAAAGAATATATTTATAATAAATAAATGATGGTATAAAACTATTACTATATATAGAAAATAACCCGAGGATTTTGCATCCCCGGGTTATTCCATTTCTATTCAAATGCAGTCTGCCAATTAGGATCTTTGCTTGCCTTAAAGCACATCTCAATTTGTTCCTTAGTATTTCGATCAATCGACAGCTTAGGCAAATTATCTAACGCAAAGTAATCACATGCATCAGTTTCATCATTTGGAACGAATTCTCCGCCCTGCTCTTCACATAAATAGAAAATTTTTGTCACATTCGTAGCCAAGATCGGCTTATTATGATGATTTCTATCTTGAACAGCAATCAGCTTCACTGGTTTGACGATTCGACCAGATTCTTCTCGAGCTTCTTTAACGCAGTTTTGAGCAGTAGTTTGATCATAATCGTTCCAACCACCTGGAAGTGACCATTCTTGGGCCATTCTTTCTCTAACCAAAAGAATCTTATCATCCTTAAAAATCGCAGCTCTAGTTTCGATCTTAGGTGTTTGATATCCTTCATCCCCTAAGAATAAAGTTTTGATCTGTTCTTTAGGAAGGCCAGTCTTAGCCTCCATCATTTCACCAGCAATCTTGCGCACTTGCTCATAACGTTCACGATCAAAGACATCCCTGCCATAATGCAAGCCTGCTTGAGCGATACTTTGCAAATCTGTTGCCCACTTAGTGAATTGATCTATGTCTTTCATTGAAAATCCTTTCTTTGCTATACTTTAAACACGAGGTAACTTAATGAATAATTTTAATGTCGAACTTATAAAAATATTTTTAGCAGTAAGTAAATTTCATAGTTTCAGCCGTGCCGGCAACTTTCTATATCTAGATCCATCAACTGTTAGTAAAAAAATCCGCCAATTAGAAAAGATGCTTAACCAACAGCTCTTTATCAGAAACACTCAAGGCGTTGAACTAACTACTGAAGGACTTAACTTCAAAAACAATGCGCAAAAGCTTTTACTTGATCTGAAAAATCTAAATTTACAGCCCAAGATCGATTGGAATGTTTTACGTATCGGCATCCTGGATAATATCGCAGCTTATCATTATTCGGAGCTTGTTGCTAAACGTCTAAATGAAGTCAAACTCTTCCATATAACTGTCAGAGGCATTGATCTAGTCCAACAATTTAATGATGGAGAACTAGACGCAATCATTATTAATGAAGAAAGTCATCAAGGCATCTCTGGTGAATTTTTAGAAACCAAATTGCGTCAAGAGCCCTTCGGTGTAGTTACTAATAAATCAATCGATTTACCTGATTCAGTTTCCTTAAACGATCTAGACCCTGCTAAATTAATAATAGCACCACGCTACTGTCCTGTTAGTCAGCAACTACTTAATATTTTTGACTCAGCAGAAGATATTAAACAAATCGGTCATACCAATACTTTACTAGAAGTAGCTGCTATTTCTGATTACCAAACTATTTTACCCTGGCAAATGGCACAAAACCTAATTAAAAACGATCATCGTTTCCAAGTAAGTAAACTAGTTGATTTTCCATTGCGCACTATTAGTTTATTTACTCGTAATCAAGATGTCCAGAGCTTTCTAGTTTCTCAACTATGATAATCTCGCATACCCCCTTAGGACAAACGATCACTTCCATAATTTCTGTTCTTCATTAAAGTAATTATGTGAATAGTAATTATCCAAAGGGGGATTTTTATGGATGAAGTAAAAGACAATTATATTGACTTACCTACTTACAAAGTTATCTTTATGGCGTTAAGCGTTGGTGTGATTGTAGCCAACATGTTCTACATTCAGCCTATCGAAACATTAATCACTGCTAGTTTTCACATTTCATCATCTACCACTGCCGTTTTGGCAATGTTGTCACAAGTTAGTTATGCATTAGGATTACTTCTACTTGTACCTTTAGGTGATGCCTTCAACCGTTATCGTTTCTTGCAAGTAATGGAAATCATTTCCATTGTTGCATTATTCGTAGCAGCTGTTGCACCTAACTTCTGGATTTTCGGTATTGCCGTTGTCATCATTGGTTTGACTTCAATCGGTGGTCAGATCATCATTCCTTATATTGCATATTTGACTCCTGTTGAAAAGCAAGGGCCAATTTTAGGTGCGATGATTAGTGGGATGCTGACTGGGATTCTTTTTGCCAGAACTTTCAGCGGCATCATTGCCACAGTTTTAGGCTGGCACATGGTTTATGGAATTGCCGCAGTTATTAACTTGATTCTGGTTATCTTCATCCATATGTGGGTACCAGATGATCCTAGAAAGATCACTGAAAGCAAAAAATATACTGAAATCATTGCATCACTACCTAAATTATTCAAGAAGTACAAATACCTTCGTGGTTCATCCCTCAATGCTTTTTGCATGTTCGGTATCGCCAACCTATTTTGGTCAACCTTAGCCTTCTTCTTGGCAAAATACTTCGGCTACGATAGTGCCGTTGCAGGTAGTATGGGCCTACTCGGAATCGTCTCAATCTTTGCGGCACCTTTTATTGGTAGAATGGTTGATAAGTACTCACCTAGAACTAACATTTTGATCAGTTGGTGGTTCGGTGTAATTGCTTATATTATCTTTGCCATTTTTACTCGTTCAATTTATTTATTAATGATTGGAATTGTCATTTTGGACTTGAGCACTCAATTTAGTCAGGTTACCAACCAAGCTATTATTCAGTCATTGAGTCGTAAATCAAACAGTCGTAACAACTCAATCTTCATGTTCTCATACTTCTTGGGTGGTTCACTTGGAACCTTAATTGGGATTGATGCTTGGAGTCACTTTGGCTGGTATGGTGTAATCATCAGTGCAGTTGTCTTCTTAGCAATTGCCTTGATTAATTACTTCTGGCATGGTGTTCCTAAGAAATTAAAGTAATGAAAAAGCTGATAATCTATGTTACCTAAACAAAAGATTATCAGCTTTTTATTATGTTTAATATTATTTACCTAGAATTAATCGATGTCCTCTGGACCAATGAATGCTTGATGAACTCTACGCCAAAAGGCAGGTTTTCTAAAGTTAACAAAATAAGCAACTTTAGGTGAAACTTGATATTTAATCTTTTTAATAGGCGTATTAGTATGTCTAAATTCAATACCATCCGCACCAATAAAGTAATAATCTTCGAGGCCAGGTTCAGGTACAACAGTAATTGATTCTCTTTCACCAATTACGATTGAAGAAGAAATTGTCCGATATACAC